>JBHYFA010000009.1:29749-47038 GCA_051859825.1 Schleiferiaceae bacterium | reverse complement strand
TGCGTCTTTATGCCTATCAGTCCCTACCCATGTTTAGCTCACTTTCATTTTTTCATCGCGAAGGCGCAAAGTTCGCAAAGCAGATTCTCTGCGTTCCTCTGCGCCTCCCGACAGCGCTGCTGTACGGGACAAGTTCTGCGGTGAAAAAAGACGCATTTAGCCCACACCAGCCCATCTGTGCCGCGAAGCGAACTGCGCGGGCGTCAGCCCAACTGTGCTTGCGAAGCAAAACTGCGCGGGCGCAGCCCAACTGAGCGCGACAGCGCCCCATGCTTCACTCACGAAGCCTCAAATCCCCCCACCTCAACCGTCCTCCACTAACTCAAATATCCCGACAGTGTATCAAAAAAGGTGATTTTGCCATCTTCAATTTCTCGACTCAATCGATTGCGATAGCATAAGGCCCACAAAATAGCTTCCATCAAAAAATAATGGTCGGATTCGTTTTCGGGCTTGGATTTTTTGACTAAGTCAGATAATGAGGGAATGCTGTTTAACATGTCCCGATAAATGCCGTCGTCGGAAAGGGAATCGAGCTGGATTTCGTTGTTGGACTCAAACCAACGCACCACCTTGTTGTACGGATGGGTTTCGTCGGCCGACTTGATTTTTTCCATGGAGGGCAATCCGAATTCTTCAAGGATTTGGTGCAAGGCATGATAGATTAAATCTTCCGCCACCCCTTCGGCGCCCATCTGCTCACCTTCGTACACCAGCTCTACTTTTCCTAGAATGGCGGGAATGATGGCCATGAAATCAACCGGACGGTAGCTGGTGCTTTTTTGCGTGTTCATCAAGCAGCGTTCTTCCACCGCCGCGTGCAAGAGTTCCCGCGCACTGATACCTAAACGTACGGAAACGCCACTCTTCTGGTCGATGAACTCACTTTTCCTAGCGGCATCGATGATGGCGTTGAGGGTAGCGCGTACTGTTGATGTCCAAGGAGCGCGCTCGGGTAAATACTGACGCATTTCCTGCTGGTAAATCATCTCCGAGGCTGCTTCATCGGGGTAGTGGGTATATATTTGAGATCCAATGCGATCTTTTAATGGCGTAACGATGCTGCCACGCTGGGTGTAATCTTCCGGATTGGCGGTAAATACGAAATGGGTGTCGAGATTCATTCGCAGTTTAAATCCACGTATTTGCACATCGCCCTCTTCCAAAGCGTTGAACAAGGCCACCTGAATTCTGGGCTGCAAATCGGGCAGCTCATTGATTACAAAAATGCAGCGATGCGCCCTGGGAATCATGCCAAAATGAATGGCTCGCTCGTCGGAATAACTCAATCGCTCATTCGCAGCCTTTATGGGATCGATATCGCCAATGAGGTCGGCAACGGAAACATCAGGGGTGGCGAGTTTTTCAAAAAAACGCTCGCTGCGATGGATCCAACGAATCGGTAATTGATCAGCATGCTCAGCCACCATATCTCTGCCTTGCTTGGTGATGGGCGCCATGGGGTCTTCAAGGATTTCCGTGCCTTCAATGGCGGGAATATATTCGTCAAGAAAATGGGTCATGTGCCTCGCCATACGGGTTTTTCCTTGTCCGCGTAATCCGAGAAAATTGATGTTGTGACCGGCCAATAAAGCCCGAATAATTTGGGGTTCTACCGTATGCTTGTAGCCATGGATATCGGGAAAAAGCGCTTCGTTGCGCTCGATTTTGGCAATGAGGTTGTCGCGTATTTCGTCTTTTACTTTTTTGGGCTGATAGCCTGATTTCTTAAGTTCGCCAAGGGTTTTGATGCTTTCAATCATTGATTTTTTCGTTTGCGGTTGTTTTCGTAATCGTGGAAAATAATTTCACCTAAGCCCTTCAATCCTGTGAAGAGGGCTTTGCCGCCGTTGGCCTTGCTAAACTTGTCGATAAATTGCATGAGATACGGGTCTCGGGCAATCATGAAAGTCGTAATGGGAATGCCCATTTTCTTGCATTCAACGGCTTTGTGCAGACATTTGGAAACAATGTAATCGTCGAGTCCAACACTGTTTTTATAGTACGTACCATCGGATTCTTTCAAGCAGGAGGGCTTGCCGTCGGTAATCATCAGTATTTGCTTGTTGGGCGTGCGTTTGCGCGAAAGGATGGTCATGGCCAACTCCAAGCCTGCCACCGTATTGGTATGGTACGGGCCAACTTGCAGGTAGGGGAGTTCCGCGAGAGGTACAGGCCAGGCGTCGTTGCCAAAAACGATGATGTCGAGGGAGTCTTTGGGATACCGAGTGGTGATGAGTTCACTGAGTGCAAGAGCCACCTGCTTAGCGGGGGTAATGCGGTCTTCCCCGTACAGTATCATACTATGACTGATGTCGATCATCAACACCGTAGCCACGTTTGATTGGTGATAGCGATCTCGCACTTCGAGGTCTTCGGATAGCAGTCCGGGCGAATCCAATCCTCCGCGAACCATGGCGTTGTGCATGCTTCGTTGCATATCGATTTGTTCCGGGGCATCGCCAAAGCGGTAGGGTCGTGTCCCGTCGGCTTCCTCACCACCCGCGCCACTGTAGCCGGTACGGTGGTTTCCCCGATTGGATTTTTTGAGCTTTCCGAAAATTTTTTCCATGGCGTGACGGCGCAGCAGACGCTCGGTTTTTTCAGAAATTGTAGTTTTGGCCAAGCCTCCGGGGGTGGGTATTTCTTCGCGGAGAAAGCCACGTTTTTTCAATTCTTCCACAAAATCATCCATGCTGTAATCGGCATCGGCAATTTTGTATTGTTTATTGAGTTCATCAAGCCAGTCGAGCGCTTCATCTACATCGCCGGAGGTGTAGAGGATAAGCTCCCGAAAAACCCCAAAGAGTTTATCGAAATTGGTTTTGAATGGCTCGACGAATTGAACAAAAGAGTACTGCATGATTTCAAAACACCAAAAGTAAAAAAGTGTTTAGTATAAAACGATGCTTTCCTCGCTGCGCAGCTAAGGATTGTTATATTTGCCGCCCTTTACCAAAAAATAGTTTAATGCTTCGGTTTGAAATCAGTTTGCCATCTCAAAAAAATCGCGCCAGTTTGGAGAAGCGATTAGAGCCTTTTGTCAACTACGGAGCTCTGTATTCTTCGGCGCTGCAATGCGGTATTATTTTGCAGGATAATCAGCCGGTTATCAATGATCCGGTGTTTATCATTTTTGCTGGCGATCACGGTTTTGCGCATTCTCTACCGTCGAGCGATATTATATCGGAGCTTTCACCTCTATCACCTTTGAGTCAGGCCGTAGCGAATTATTCATTGCGTTTTGTTGACGCGGGATTGCGGGTTTCCGGTGAAGATAGAATTGATTATTGGTTGCATCGAGGTTCACGGTATTTTTACCGAAAAATTCGCAAGGGTACACGTGATATCCTCCATGAGGCATCAATGACTACCTCTGAAACGCATGCGGCCATCGGAATTGGTTCGGGATATGTGGAAAATGCGTTTTACAATGGTTCCAATACTGTTCTTCTTTCGGGGGTGGGAGCTGGAACCGAACTCGCTTCTCGTTGCTTACTGGCAGCTTTGCATCATGATCCCTTGGTGTATTGGTTGCCTTCCGAGGATAAGAAGTCTGAATTTGCCAAAACCCTCCAACGCGCGTTAAACCGCCATCCATCAAGCACGGATGTAATGATGAACTTGGCTTTTTATGGAGGTTACGAAATTGCCATGTTGGTAGGGGCTATTTTGCAGGCTGCCCAGCGCGGTATGGTATGCGTGATAGACGGGCCTACTGCTTGGTCGGCATTGGAAGTTGCTCGTCGCTTGCATCCGGAGTGTATTCATTACGTGATTCTTGCCCAAGGTTCAAACGACACCATACTCAAGCGTTTGGAATGGAACGGATTGGTAAATGCAGGATTTAAAGCTAATCCGGCTTTGGGTTGTGCATTATCTTTGAATTTTATAACGAGCGGTTGTAAGCTTCTTAGTCAGTAGCGTTTTTTCCGCTTACATTAAGAAACGGAAATGGCACAATTTCGTCAGCACGTGATACATGATCAAATTGGGAATCGAGTTACAATGAACGGACCGGCTAAGCGCATTGTAAGTTTGGTTCCTTCGCAAACGCGCTATTTGGCTGATTTAGGATTGGATGAAGAGGTAGTGGGAATAACCAAGTTTTGTGTGCATCCCCAAACGTGGTTGAAGGAAAAGCGTATCGTAGGAGGAACCAAAAAGCTTCATCTTAACCGTATTCACGAACTCCAACCCGATTTAATCATTGCCAATAAGGAGGAGAATATTCAGTTGGATATTGAGACTTTGATGCAGCATTACCCCGTTTACGTTAGTGATGTGGCCAACTTGTCTGACTCATTATCCATGATGCGCGACCTAGGTGAACTAACGGATAGGAGGGGAGAGGCAGAGCGAATATGCAACGAAATACAGGAGCGATTCCGTGATTTAACTCCCGATTCGACTTCCCGAAAGGTTTTGTATTTCATCTGGAAAAAACCTTGGATGGTGGCGGGGCGAGGAACCTTTATCGACGCCATGCTTTCTCATTGCGGCTGGACTAACGTCTGCGAGGCTGAGCGTTATCCAGAGTGGGACATGTCGAATAATCAAGATGTAGATTTGGTCTTACTTTCCAGTGAGCCTTTTCCCTTCAAAGAGAAACACATTCGGGAGGTTCAAGAGCTTTTTCCTCATGCTCAAGTGGCGGTAATTGATGGTGAAATGTTTTCGTGGTACGGCAGTGCGCTGCTGGAAGCTCCGGCCTATTTTGCCGGATTGATTCAGAAAGTTAAGGGCGTTTAACAATAAAATGTTGCTAGTGGGCTTTATAGCCAGCTACTAATTAAAAGCGTAGAAAAATTGAAAACCTAAAGTCTGACTCCTCAACCCCGTTCCAAATATCTGTTGAAAAACCGTAGCAGTTCCCGCCGGTAAGTCTTGCGATTGTATAGGCGTTAATGAGTTGTTCCATCTAAATCCGAGGATAATATTTTTGTTTAGATGGTAGTTTACACCTAAGACCGAATTGAGGTGGAAGGAATTGAAGTTTGTCGTTTGCCAATCCGTTTGCCTATCCTTTTGTGCTTGGTATAAAACAAAGCCCGGACTAATCATCAAATCCACACTCAAGTGGTTAGAGAGACTTTGTACGTTGTCGGACAGAAAGATATGGTATCGCACACCAATGGGGATTTCGAGATTGTTTATGGCTAAACGGGCATTGTTAGACTGTGCTGCTGCTGCCGGATCATCCGGCACACCTTCACGCGCTCCTTTTTGAATAAACATCAGTTCCATCTGAAAGTCCCAATGATCGCTTAAAGGCGAATTCACGAAAGCACCTAAGGCCATTCCTAAGCGATTGAATCCACGAAATTGAACATTTCCTTGTTGATTCCCAGCAACCCCACTGCCCATCATACCAGCATAAAGTCCAAAATGGGTGTTGCGTTCAACTTCCACTTTTGTTTTCTTGTTATCTTCATCTTCATAGTAGCCCCTTTGCGAGGGTAATTGAGCAAAAGCAATAAAGGGCAAAAGGCACATTAAGGTGTAAATTTTTCGCATCGTAATTGTATTTTTGAAGGCTTAAAGGTAAAACGAATTTTTCTAAATGAAAAATCAAGACTCCAGCGATTTTTTTCAGCGTGTATATGAGGTAGTTCGTACTATTCCTCGTGGACGAGTAAGTACGTATGGCGCAATCGCTCGTGCGGTGGGTGCGGCCAAATCTGCGCGCATGGTGGGCTATGCTTTAAACGCCAGTATTCAAAATGGCGAAGACATTCCCGCTCATCGCGTTGTGAATCGCAATGGACTGCTTACCGGGAAGCATCATTTCTTTACCCCAACGTTGATGGAAGAACTATTGCAAATGGAAGGAGTGGATGTTGAAGACGATAAAGTTCTGGCCTTTGCTGAACGTTACTGGGAGCCAAAAAATCACTACTGAAGCCAAGTTTGTGGATCGAGAACCGTGGTGTTTTCCCATACCTCGAAATGCAAAATGGTTTTCCCATTTTCATCGTCAGTATAAATGAGTCCTAAGTCTTGCCCTCTCTTTACGGTGTCGCCTCTATTCACGTAAATATCGGTGAGATTGCTATAGACCGTGAAATAATTTCCGTGACGTACGAGCACAGCCTTGTTGGCACCGGGAATACGCAAAATGCTAATCACTTCTCCTTCAAATACCGCTCGTGCTCTGCTGCCCTTTGAGGTGGCAATGTCGATTCCTTTATTGTCGATAACCACCTGTTCGGCCACGGCGTGCTTGTGCTTTCCGAAGCGTCCAACCACTAAGCCTCTTTCCACAGGCCAGGGCAATTTTTTCCTATTGGCACTAAAGTTTGCCGCCAATAGTTGATTTTCAGCCGAAAGGACGGGAAGTGATTCTGTAGGCTCTTCTTTGGGTGCGGCTTCTTGCTGCGCCCGTGCTATTTCTTCTCGCTTCTTTTGAATAAGGGCTTGAAGCTGTGCATTGGTGGTTTTGGAAGTAAAATCTTTTCCTTTTACTAAACCGATTTGCGTAGCGCGCTTTTCTATTTCTTTGCGCTGCGCTTCTTCTTTGGCTCTTTGAATTTCTATGGCAATCAAGCGTTGAATCTCGGCGTTTAACTGATCGCGTTGTTGCGCCTTTTTCTTGATGTCTTCCTGAATTTCCTGTTCTTTCCCTTTAAAATCGGCTAGTTGTTTTTCCTGCTCTTGTTGTTCTGCCAAAAGTGTTTTTTGTTCTTCCTGCTGTCGCGCTATCAAACGAGCGGTTTCTTCTTTCTTGCGCTTTAATTCCTCTCGCTCAGCTTCTAAGTCGGCACGAGTTTGCAATATCCTGTCGATCTGTGCCTCACGTGCGGCGGCAATTTGACGGAGGTATTGCACCCTTCGTACGGCTTGATAAAAATCGCTTGAGGATAGAATAAACATAATCACCGCTTGTTTATTCCGCGAGGTGTACGCTTTCTGAATCATCCGGGCGTAAATTTCCTGCTGTTGATTGAGTAGTTCCTCTAATTCAACAATGCGCTTGTCTTGATCGGATTTTTCTTTTTCTAAAAGCTCTACTTCCCGCTTCATCGTACGGATGAGCTGCTCCCGAATGCGCAACTTTTGCTGGAGCGCTTCCAAACTGGCTACGCTTTCCTTCTGGTTTTCGCGCATGTCTTTCAGAATCACGTTGGCCAACTTTATCTCGTCTTCCAATCGAGCTTTCTTTTGTTGAAGCTTTTCTCGATCTTGCGACGGACGTTGCTGGCCAAGTACGCTTCCTAGACTGAGCAGGAAGATGGCGAAAAAAAGATAATATTTACTCTTTCTTGTATCCACTGGGAATTTGGAATGGGAAGCTCGGTTTAGAATTGGCGTCAAAGGTATCAACGCTGATGTTAAGTTCAACCGCATCTCCTTCGTAATTTCCGAAAAGACTAATTTCGGTGATTTCTCCATTGGGTCTTTTCTGGTACATTGCCGTTACTTGGTCGCCATTTGCTTGTACAATTTTTTGGCGCACAAGAAAATACGTCCCGGCATCATACGAGGCTTCCACTTTGGCGTCGCGATAGGTAAACTCCATAATCCACAGTCCTTCGGATTGCTTCATTGTCACTTTTCGTGGAGGAGCAGTTATGAGTTGTCCGCTGATTAAGGCCTGAAATATTTGAAAGTCAGCGAGCCCCGTGTAGCGCTTGAGGTATTCGATATCCGAACTGATGTAGCTCTTACTAAGTCTGTTGATAACGTGTAAACTGTCGGGATTGGCTAAAAGTCGAGCTACTTTTATTCCCATCAGATTGGCGCTAATGTCGATCCAAACGACCTTTTCCCATTCCTGGCGAATTTCAATTTTAAAACCCTGCGAAATGCCGGCTCCACGTACTCGACCTTTACCACGCATCGTAGAATATGGAAATGAGGTATTGACTTCTGTGATACTGCTTAGAGCCATCGCACTGCTAAGATCCATTACTTCATCGCTGCTTTCCACTTTTTTCTTCGACTTACAGCCCGATGTAACACCAAGTATTAAAAGTGTGAGTGCAATTTTCGCGACTATACCTAGATGTAATAAGCAATTCCTTTTCAAGGGATAGTTGTATTAAAGATTCATTTTTGGTTCAATGCTTTCTCTTTCGCCGCCCAATTCTAGTGCTTTGCGGTAGGCTTTTTTAGCCAGCTCATTTTTTCCTAAGGCGCGCAGAATATCACCGTAGTGTTCCTGAACCTCTGCATCTTCGCCTCCGCCTAATTCGATGGCTTTTTCAATTACTTCTAGCGCTTTCTTGTAATCGCCTCGCTGGTAAAGCACCCACGCCCAAGTATCTAAGTAGGTGGGATTGTTAGGGGAAAGATTGTTGCTTTTGGTGGTCATTTCCAAAGCTAAATCGAGCTTTTCTTTTCGCAATGCCAAGTAATAGGCGTAATTGTTCAAGGTGATTTCGTCTTGCGAATTGGTTTTTAAATAGGCGTCAAAATAAGCGTCGCTTTCTTCGTGGTTTTCCAATCGGTGGTTTACCTCCCCCAGTAAACGACGAAACTCGTTTTTTAATTCAAGCTGACCAAATGTGATATCGTAGCCGGTTTTGAAGGCCGTATTGGCCAAACTATCCTGCTCATTTTCTAGAAGTGCAATTCCGGAAAGAAGCAAAAGCTCATTTTGATTGGGGAAAAGTTCGAGAATGGTTTTTGCTGTTTTGCCCGCTTCTTCGGTTTTGCCCAGTTCGAGTTGAATGCCAATAATTTGTCGGTACAAATCAGCCTTTTTATTACCGGGTAAAGCAGCGGCTTGCTGGTATCTTTCGAGGGCTTCAGGAAATTCCAAAATGCTCGCATAAAAGTCGCCACTCAAAATAAAAATGCCCATAGATTCGGGATGATAGCGCTCGGCATAAGAGAGCATTTCTTTAATTTGGCTCTGAACTTCTTTCTGATTTGCTCCGGCGCGAATGAGGCTAACCAGAATATCTATGCGGTCTTTCTCACTCACATTTTCACTTTTCATGGCTTTGCTGAGGTGAAAAAAGAATGAATCTAAGTCGCCTTCCTTTTGATAAATGTAGGCTAAAGCAAAATGCGCACGGGGTTCATCCGGATCGATTTCGAGGAGCTTATTGAAAGCGTTTTTTGCTTTGCGATTGTTGTTGTTTGCCCGGTAAAAATTACCCAAAGCGCCCCAGTATTCGGCAACATCGGGATAGGCTTTTACCAAACGAAGAATTTCTTTTTCCGCTTTTTTGGGTTTATTGGCGGCCAACCAAATGTTTTTCTTCCTTTCTGCTAAATCGGGGATTACCGTCGGTGATTGTTTTTGCAGCCTATTGAGCTCTTTAATGGCCTTTTTGTAATTGCCCATGGCCGCGTGCGTTTCGGAAATACGCAAGAAATAGGGAATAGGATCAGAGCTGCGGTTCATTAATTCTGCTTGTATAACCAGCAAATCTTCCCACATTTCTAACCTAAGCAACACTTTTTCGTAGTGGAGTAAAATCCAGTCGTTATCTGGGTCGAGCTCTAAGGCTTTAAAACCGTGATATAAAGCCTCATCTGTTTGGTCTTCATTAAAATAGACTTTAGATAACTCGTAGTGAATCGTGGCTATCTCGTCATTTATCTCTAAAGCCTTTTTGAGTTTTTCTATTTGTTTCTGCGGATTCTCCGTAGCTCTTGCGCCCAGAGCTTCAAAGAACAACTCCTGAACAAGCAATTCCCTACGCTCTTCTACACCAGAACTATCTATCTGGCTCCAAGCGGGGAATATGCTTATCAGGAAAGCAAAACAAATGAGTTTTTGCATGTCGTATTTATTCAATAATGGTGTAGTCGCCCACACTGAGTGAATTCCAATCACCGTTTACAATGGCGTGATTGCCAATCATGGAATTTTCTAAGGAAATGGAACTCACCTTGCTTTTGTTCATAATCATGGAATTGCGAATGTGAACTTCATCCAAAACACAATCCTCACCAATAGAAACGTTAGGACCTACGGTGCAATTATGAAGCCGAGTATTTTTTCCAATTGAACAAGGAGGAATGATGGTGCAATTTTCCATTACTACACTGTCATCAATCAGTTTTTCCTTGTCTTTTACAAAGCCCAAAATCTTGGTGTTGGTCTCAATCACTACCTCTTTGTTTCCACAGTCCATCCACTCATCTACCACGCCGGTCTTAAACTTGAGACCTTTGTTTTTCATGTTTTCCAAGGCATCGGTAATCGAATACTCGCCTTTGTGCATGATTTTATTTTCGAGCAGATATTCTATTTCGCTGCGTAGATTATTACCATCTTTCACGTAATAAATCCCGATGATGGCCTCGTCGGAAACGAATTCCTGTGGTTTTTCTACGAAGTCGGTAATGATGCCTTCTCCGTCCATTTTTACTACTCCAAACGCGCTAGGGTCTTCCACTTTTTTTGTCCAGATTACTCCGTCAACAGCGTTATCGAGTTGGAAATCGGCACGGAAGAGCGTATCGGCAAAGGCCAAGACCACCGGACCGTCTAGTAATTCGGCAGCACAATGGATGGCGTGAGCGGTGCCAAGTGGAACGTCTTGATAATAGATATGTCCTCGTGCCCCAATTTTTTCGGCAATGGCTAAAAGACTTTCTTCGGTTTCTTTTCCGAAATCACCGATGATAAATCCAATATCATCAATTTTTTGCTTTTGAATTTCCGCGATGTCTTCAATGAGTCTTTGCACCACGGGCTTTCCAACGATGGGGGTAAGAGGCTTGGGTACGGTGAGTGTATGAGGACGTAATCTGGAGCCGCGGCCGGCCATAGGGACAATGATTTTCATTTTCAGTTTGTTAGGTATTAATACGATAGGTTTAATTTTTTCCGGTTGAGCCAAAACCGCCTTCTCCACGGCGAGTTTGGTTTAGGTCGGCGACTTTGTTCCAATTGACTTGAACGTATGAGGCGATGACCATTTGTGCAATGCGGTCGCCATTTTTGATGATGAAATCCTCCTTTCCGTGGTTGATGAGGAGCACGCCTACTTCACCTCGGTAGTCGGCGTCGATGGTGCCGGGAGAGTTGAGAACCGTAACTCCGTATTTGAAAGCCAAGCCGGAGCGAGGGCGTACTTGAGCCTCGGTTCCTTTGGGTAGTGCTATGAAAATACCGGTAGGGATAAGGCGGAATTCTCCAGGGGTAAGACAAATTTCTTCATCGGGCAAAAAAGCACGTAAATCCATACCTGCGGAATCGGTAGTCTGGTAGGTTGGCGCGGATGCTCCATCAGCTAAACGGATATCAACTTTCAGGCTTTCGTTGGGTTCTTCAAACATGCTGTTGTGTTTTTACTTTTTGAATTTTGCTGGTAAAAGGCTTAAAAAGGTGTTTTTTTCACTCATTACCAACCAAGCTGCAAAGGTGAACCATAAGAGAATTTTTACCAAAAAATATCCGGGGAAATATGCAAAAAGAAAACACAAAGCACTACCCGAAATGAATACGAGGGCATTTTTTCCAAAACGATAGGGTACGGGAAAGATTTTTTGTCCCCAAGTAATGGAAAGGCCAAAAATAATGATGTGTGAAGCGAGATTGGCCAAAGCAGCCCCAAGAATTCCGATTATGGGGAGTAAAGCAAAATTGAGTGCGACGGTGGTAACCGCCCCGACTGCCGATAAATACATACCGTATTTGGTTTGATCGGCCAGTTTATACCACAGACTGATGTGCATGATGAGTCCGAGGATGAGCTGGGAAACGAGTAGGATAGGAACCAGATGCAGACCTTCATGGAAGTTGCTGTTGATGAAGTATTTGATGTAATCCAGACCGGCGGCGATGGCGGTCATGCCCAAAACGAGGAAGACCATCAGAAAATCGAAGATACGGGCGTAGTGTTCGCGAGATTTGTCTTCCTTTGCCGTGCTAAAGATGTAAGGCTCGATGGCGTAGCGGTAGGCTTGAATGATCAAACTCATAAATACAGCTAGTTTGACCACCGCGCCATATACCCCGAGTTCTTCTAAATCCAAAATGGGCTTAATCAATAGTCTGTCGATGAGTTCATTGGCAACCCCGGCAAGTCCCGCAATCATCAAAGGTATTCCGTACTTCAGTAAGGTTTTGATTTTCTCCGCCTCAATCACCCAGCGGGTTTTCAGATAGGTTGGGGTAAACAAGAGAACCATGAGTACAGCCGAGAACACATTGGCAGTGAAAATGTGAATCACTTCCGGCTTTCCTTCAAAAAGTGGGGTTTGCATTCCTGCTTGGTGCATTTTTGGGGCAAGCCAGAAGAAATAGAGATTTGCCAAAATATTGAGCGCAATCCCGCTTAGTCGGATACCGGCAAATTTAAGTGGACGCATTTCCAAGCGCAGTTTGGCAAAGGGAATTACCACCAAGAGTTCTCCTGCTAAAATGGAAAGCAGCATGTAGTAAATAATGGGTTGATTTGCGTAACCAAGGAGTGCAGCGATGCTATGTTGGAAGGTCAATAATACGCTTGTAATTACTATTGTAGAGAAAACGATAAAGCTCTGAGTGGTGTTAAACCAATTGGAAGTGTGGTCTTTATCCTTTCCTGCATGCCGAAAAAAAGCAGTTTCCAATCCGTAGGTCAACACCACCATGGCAATACCTATGATGGCGTACACGTGGGTGTTGATTCCGTATTCTTCCTTGGAAAGCATCGCTGTATGTAAGGGCGTAAGCAAGAAATAGGAAAAGCGACCTAGAATGCTGGAAAGCCCGTAAATGGCAGTTTGTCCGAGGAGTTTTTTGGCGCTATTTTGCATGCTTTGTGATAGCTATCGGAATAAATGGATATCTCCCTTAATGGAAATTTCTTCTTGTGGAGTAAGACCCCTGTAAATGATTTTGGCTACGTAAAAGTACACGCCAGCAGAAGCGGGAAGTCTAGTTTCACGATCGTTTCCGTCCCATCCTTCAAAAATAAACTGTTCCGTACTTTCATTTTGGTACATCATATTACCCCAGCGATTGAATATTTTTATGTCGATAAAGAGAATGTCTCTTGGAGTAGGAACGGGGCGAAAAAAATCGTTTTTACCATCACCATTAGGTGTAAATACGTTGGGGAATTCTATATCAGGACATGCGTCGATACAAAACTCTTCGCTAAAATCACTTTCTCTTGGGGTGCCCGCCGGATCTTGCGGGTTGCGTTTGGTGACGGTAATTTTATAGCAGCCACTGAAGGGTTTAGAAAATCCGCTGAAGCTATTTTGTGTTATGCCTGTAAACAGTGGTTCATCGGGATAATCATCATCAAGCATTGGTTTATAGTAAATCGTATAAAACATAAATTCTTGGCCTTCACACTCCTCTTCCGTAGCGTCGCTGAAGTCAAATGTCAATGTGTTTTCAGGACATTGAAAGTTGTTAAAAACCACTGGAGGACAAGGTCTAGAGGTATCTAAAGCCATTCCACAAGTGATCTGGGAGCGGTTTTCCAAATCTTGCGGTAAATCGGGATTTCTAAACCTTCCTAGGGTGAGGATTTTGTAGCAATAGGTTTCGCCATTTACCAGTCCGGTATCTAGGTAACTCGCTGTAGTAGAAAAACCTATGCTGTCAAATTGCCCAGGTATGTTTTCATCTTCACGGAAAACGACGATGGTATCGTTGCGCCAAGGACCGTTAAATTGGTAGGTCAAGCGAATTTCACCATTAGATCCTCGTGCTCGTAAAAAGGGCGAGGTTGCCGGAACAGCTTCGCCAATTTTTATGCTATCTGGCCACAAAAATAAATCGGTTCGGTAGCGGTAAATGCTGTCTTGTGTATTCAATCCGGTGTCGGTAAATGTGGTGTCAAATAAGTCATCTGCAAAATGGATGGGGGTGAAGTTGGTGTCGTTTGCCCCCGTAGTTCTCAGTAAATAGTAGCGATATGGGGGAGGGAAAAACGATGAATCAAGATCGTAGGGTCTGGTCCAGGCAACATTGATAATACCATTAATTGTATCGGTGGTTTCAACGTCGGCGTTGGTCATTACCGCCGAGGTGATGGGTAATTCCGCACATACTTCGTCGGAAGCGATGCTCTCTGCTCCGTCGGGGAAAACGGCAACGATTCGGTAACAGTAGGTTATGCCCACTTTTTCAGCCGTGACGTCGTTGTAGAAGAGTGTGGAGGAATTTACTTGACCAATACGTTCAAAGCCTGTGAACCCGGGAATCCCCGTCTGACAAGAGTCGGGATCCCAGCCACTAGGGTCTTCCTTGCGATAAATATTGTAGCGGGTAAGGTCTGTACACGCTGGTGGATCCCAACTAAGGTCGATTCCACTAACGGAGCCTATGGCATCGGGATTTAGAGGCGGAGGTGAGATTACGCGGATTTCTACCGTTTCGTAGGCGGTAAGCGGAGGTCTTCCCGAAATCGGAGGGTCGTCTTCAGCGCGAAAAACCACAAAGTGATTTTGTTGTCTTACGTGGCTACATTCGGTGTACCAAACAAACTGACGCGTTACGCTACCTATTCCCGAACTGTTTCCCGTAAGAAAAGCGGCGGGTGGAATTTCAAATGGACCTCCAAGTGCGGTTAAGCTCAATGGATGACCGTCGGGGTCGGTAGCGGTCATGGAGAAACTCACCGTATCGCCGGCAATCACGCAAAAAGGACCTGCGGGCGTAATCTCCGGCGGCTGGTTATTACAAGCCTGAATGGTAACTTGCAGGTCGCGTGTAACTCTACTCAAAAGAGCATACACACCTGATGGAGATTTGCGATACTCACGAATTTCAATGGCGAAATTAAATTGTCCTTGCACCTGAGGGGTATTCCAGGTCAGGGTTCCGGTTCTTTCATCAATAATCACCGAATCTTGTACAAATCCGGGGTCGTAGGTTGTTCCGAATTCGATGCCGTTTACTCCGCGAACGTTGACCAAGCGATAGGCTAAACTATCCCCGTCAATGTCGAAGGCGGCCGGGTTGTGCTGGAAAATTTGACCTGTACAACCCTCGTCGATGGGAGGATTTAACAACTCAGGAGAGCTGTTAGGGCCCAAAATAGGATTGATGATTAGAGTGGTTTGCAGAAAGAACACCACATTCACCGAGTTGGGAATGTTTGCTATACCGGCATTGCGGTTGGGGTCCTGCATGGTAATGGTCCAAGTACCCGCCGATGGGTAACTGTGGATGCCCACATACACGTTTTTTTTAACGTCATTGGGCAAAGGTACACCCATACCGTTGGGTGAACAGGCTCCTCCCGTAGGGCCATTTACCCGAGGGAGAATGGAGGAGGTATTGTCGCCCCAGAAGACTTCAACCTCGCATCGGTCTGCGGGCGCACTCGTCTTCGTGTACGTGGTTACGGTGACTTCATAGGTGTTTCCCGAAATGTGTCTATAGGTAATTTCCCCTGCTCTATTGTGCGTTCCGAAAACGCAAAATGAAAGCATAAGCAGAGATAAAGTAAATAGTAATCCTAGGTTTTTACCCATTCGGGAGAAAATATTTTCGCGGCTTAAAAGTACAAAAAAATCACTCCGGCCAAATGTTAAAATTAGGGAACGAAATACTATCATTATGTAAAGCCAATTTTAAATACCGGAGTTTGGGATGTAGCTTTGTCCCATTACACAAATATACATCTTATGCTTCAACAACACATAGGTTTTGGAAATGTGCAAAAATCCGAAACAACAATATTCCTTTTCTCGCATTTGTCTGATTTGAATGAAATGGGAGTTTCTGAAAGTCAGATAAATACCGCTAAAGCTTTTTTTGAAAAAAACGAATCTAAGTACTTTTATCAAGTGGGTGAGAGTCTTAGCGTAATTGCTCAAGTGAAGGAAGAATCTTCTGAAAACCGCCGATTAGAAGCTTTTCGTAAGCAAGGAAGTGCGGTTTGGCCACTGCTTGATGCTTTTAATTGCGAGAGCGTATTTATTAAATCGACCTCTCCCGAAGCCGAGGTAGCTTTTGCCGAAGGTTTGGCACTTGCCACCTATAGTTTTGATCATTACAAAACCAAAAAATCAACACGGAGTCTAGCCTACATTGGGGCAGCGGGCATTTCTGATGAAGTTGCAAATCAATTGAGTTGGACCATCACCGGAACTTTTCTCGCCCGTGATTTAATCAATGAGCCTTTAATCAAACTTACCGCGCAAAACTTTGCCGATAGAATGAAGGCCATCGGGAAGCACGTAGGTTTTGAGGTAGAGGTTTTGAATAAAGCCAATATTGAAGCCTTGCGAATGGGCGGATTATTGGGCGTAAACAAGGGTAGCGTGGATCCGCCAACCTTCTCCATCATGGAATACAAGCCAGCCAAGCCTCGCAACGAAAAGCCTTTGGTACTTGTGGGCAAGGGTGTGATGTACGACACCGGTGGATTGAGTTTGAAACCCACTGCCGGAAGTATGGACAGCATGAAATCGGATATGAGTGGAGCAGCTGCCGTGGCGGGAAGTATTACAGCCTTGGCCGGGATGAAGTCGGATGTGTGGGTGATTGGTTTGGTTCCGGCAACGGATAATCGTCCGGGAGGCAATGCCATTACTCCGGGCGACATTTTGCACATGTTTGATGGAACCACTATTGAGGTGTTAAATACCGATGCCGAAGGTCGATTGATTCTCGGCGACGCCCTCGCTTTTGCAAAAAAATACGACCCCGCTTTGGTGATTGATTTGGCCACACTCACGGGTGCTGCGGTAATTGCTGCGGGGCGTCAAGCCATTTGTGCCATGGGTAATGTAGATGATTCGGTGTATGCAAAATTGGAACATGCCGGACACGAGGTTCACGAGCGATTGGTGCGTTTACCACTTTGGCCTGAATACGCAGAAATGTTAAAATCTACGGTAGCTGATATGAAAAACATCGGCGGTAGAGAAGCAGGAACCATTACCGCGGGCAAATTCTTAGAGCACTTTACCAGTTACCCTTGGGTGCATTTGGATATAGCAGCTTCGGCATTTTTAGATCGCTCAGATGCTTACCGTCCTGAAGGTGGAACGGGAGCGGGTGTGCGTTTGCTTTGTCGTTTTGCACTCAATCACTTCTAATTTGAAACAATGGGAACCAAGGAAAGTACACCACCAATTATTGGGATAAGTTGCGGTGATTTAAACGGTATTGGTATGGAGGTGATTTTGCAAACCTTCGTTGATACACGTATGCTTGAACTGTGTACACCCGTAATTTTTGCTTCTGCCAAGGTTGTATCCTATCACCGCAAGGTTTGCAATTTAACGCAGTTGCATTATCAGCAGGTTAAAAACGTTACCGAGATTCACCCGGGAAAGCTCAATGTTGTAAATGTTTGGGACGATGATGTGAATATTCAGTTGGGACAAATTGATCCTCAGGTAGGCAGATTTTCAGTTGTGTCGTTGAAG
>JBHYFA010000009.1:0-29739 GCA_051859825.1 Schleiferiaceae bacterium | reverse complement strand
CGTAGTAACCGCTCCTATTCACAAGGCTTCGAGTTATCATAAGGAGCATTTTCCCTTTCAGGGACATACGGGATACCTAGCATCGCGTTACAAAAACAAGGCGGTAATGCTCCTAATGGATGCTGATTTACGTGTGGCTTTGTTTACCGATCATGTTCCGTTGAAGGATGTTTCGGGTTTTGTGAAAAGTGAATCCCTAGAGACTTTTATCCGCATTTTGCATGAGAATTTGCAGATTGATTTTGGCATTCGCAAGCCTCGGATTGCGGTGTTTGGACTGAATCCACACGCTGGAGATGAAGGGCTGATCGGCGCTGAGGATAAGGAGGTTATTCTGCCGGTTATTACTCGTTTGCAAGAAGATAATATGTTGGTTTATGGGCCATTCGCTGCCGACGGATTTTTCGGGAGTGAGCAGCACAAAAAGTTTGATGCCATCGTAGCCATGTATCACGACCAAGGTTTGGCGCCTTTCAAGGCTCTATCTTTTGGCAGTGGAGTAAACGTATCTCTAGGTCTGCCCGTAGTTCGCACTTCCCCCGACCACGGAACGGGCTTCGGTATTGCCGGACAGAATACAGCCAATCCGGAATCTTTCCGTCAAGCGGTATATTCAGCTATAGATATTGCTAAAAACAGGCGGGTTAATAGGGAGGTTTCGAAGAATCCTTTGCAGTCGCAGTATAAGCACCGCCGCGGTGATAATTAGTGGCTGTCTATAAAGGTCCGAGAGCTTCGTTATGCTCAGGTAAAAAAAATAGTCGTCCGGTATCGCATTGATATTTGCTTCGCGAAAAATACTTTCATCTACGACAAGTCATGACTGCGATCGTCGTACTTACCTTTGAGATCGTCTTGTCCGGTTTTGCTCCAGAGTTTTACCCCAATGAAATAGGCGGCACGACCAATCATGTGGGCACCTACGGGGGCGGTGAGGATGATGAATACCAGAATGGCAATTACTCTAGAGGTAACGGAAAATTCTTTGAAGCCAAAGGCGGCGGCCAACAAAACCAATCCTACTCCTAGGGTTGCGGCTTTGGTAGTTACCGATACTCTGAGATAAAAATCCGGCATGCGTAATAGTCCTATGGCCGCAAGCAAAATAAACAAAGCACCGGTAGTGCTCAGAACGATAATCCAAAAATCAGTCATCTCTTTTTCTTTTTTCGAGGTAAAAGCTGAAGGCAATGGTTCCCAAAAAAGCGATGAGGGCGAAAATCATAGCAATATCTAGGAAAGATGCCTTATCGGAAACAATAGCGTAAATTGCCATGATGGCAATGCCAATGGTGATGAGTAAATCCAAGGCCACAATGCGATCGGAAATTCCCGGACCTTTGATAAAACGCACAAAGACCAACAGCACCGAAATGCTGAGTAAAGGCAGAATAACCAGATATAAATAATCGTTTACGCTCATCTCAATATTTCCAAAAGTCTTCTTTCAAATCCATCCTTAATGCTGTGGATAAATGCTTCTTTATCGTCAACATACATGGCGTGAATATACAGTGTTTTTTTATCGGTTGAAACATCCATACTCAAGGTTCCCGGTGTTAGGGTAATAAAATTTGCCAAAAGGGTTATTTCCATATCGGTTTCGGCGTCTAAAGGAACTCCAATGATGGCTGGCTTCATGTAGTTTCGGGGTGTAACAACGTCGAAAGCTACTTGTATATTGGCCTTAATAAGTTCCTTGAGAAAGAAACCGATGAAGCTCAGAACGCGCGGAACCCTTCGGAAGTACTGGGCTTTATCTGTACCTCTCGAGATAACCCAAAGCATGGTATAGCTAAGGATGAATCCAAAAATAAAGTTGTCGTACTGAAACTTTCCCGTAAGCGCTACCCATACAAGTGATAGCAAAATATTCATCAAAAATAAACTGCGCATCTTTTAGGGGGTATTAGGAATTACAGCGTTGATGTAGTGTTCAGGCTCGCTCAGTTGCTGGGCGATAAGCAAACAAATCTCTCCAAGTTCAGCCGAATATACGGCTAATAATACAGAAGTGAGCGTTAATATTACCACAGGAGTAATCATGAGTATCTGGTCTCGGCGAAGACAACTTAGCCAGATAGCTTTCTCAACCAAGTGGGGCTTGATTTCTTGTTTTTGCCAGAAAGCAGCACGCCAAATGCGCACGATGGCCAAAAGAGTGAGTAAACTCGCCAAGAGAATGCCGAATAAAGTCCACCCGGATTGGGCTTGGAAGGCGGCTTGTAATAGGTACAGCTTTGGCCAAAATCCTGAAAGCGGCGGTGTTCCAACCAAGGAAAATAAGGCCAAGGCAAATAGGATGGATAGGTAAGGGAAGCGATTATATAGGCCTCCCAAGTTTTCGAGTCGGAAGCTCCCCTTCATTTTGAAAATAATTCCACTAATCAAAAAGGCGTTGGTTTTGGCTATAATATCATGGAAGAGGTAAAATACTGCGCCCATAATGGCTAGTTCACTAAACATGCCTAATCCCGCAAACATAAATCCGATATGACTAATAATGAGGTAGGAAAATATTTTGCGCATATTCGCCTGCACCATTGCTCCCAAAGCACCAACAATCATGGACGATATTGCTAAGACAATAAGGGTGTTGCGAATGAAGCTGTCTTCGATGAACAAGAGTGAAAACACCCGAAACATGGCGTACACACCTACTTTGGTAAGGAGTCCACCGAAAATAGCAGAAACGGCTGCAGGTGGAGTATGGTAGGAGGCGGGAAGCCAGAAATACATGGGGAAAAGCGCAGATTTTATTCCAAAACCTACAAGTAGTAACACGGCGGCAGTATTGAGTAAGCCACGATCTTCGGTTTCGCTGATTCGCATGCTGAGGTCTGCCAAATTCAAACTTCCGAGTAGTCCGTACAACATGGCCACTCCCGTAAGAAAGATGATGGATGCCAGCAAGTTCATGGTTACGTACTTCATCGCTCCTTCGAGTTGGGCTTTCTCACTTCCCAGGGTTATCAGTACAAAGGAGGAGATGATGATTACTTCAAACCAAACGTACAGATTGAATAAATCGCCCGCGAGGAAGGAGCCGTTTAGCCCCATAAGGAGAAACTGCAATATGGGGAAAAATCCAAAACTCGCTCTACCTTTTCCGATGGAAGCTACCGAAAATAAGCTCACAGCGAAGGCCGCCAATGATGCTAATGTCACCAGTATTCCACTTAACACATCGCCCACGAAAACAATACCGTAGGGGGCATCCCAGTTTCCTACGTATAGCGTAATAATTTTACCATTGATGGTTTTTGAGGTGACGAACAATGCACTTAGAAACACAACAAAATGTCCGGCCACACTGATAACACGTTGCGCCTTGGGTTTGCTCCAAAAGAACATCATCACCACTGCCGAAATCAGTGGTAAAAGGATGGGCCATAAGAGATAGTGTGGCGTCATAGTTCGTCGGTGGTTATCATTTCTTCTAAATCATCGGTCTTGGTAACCCGATAGGCTCTTTTTACCAAAATAATTGCGTAAGCTTGTAAGCCAAAGGAAATTACAATAGCGGTGAGGATGAGTGCCTGAGGAATAGGGTCGGCATATACATCGGTAAAAACCGGGGAGTCTTCAGGAATAATTGGCGGCTTTCCTTTGCTGATTCTTCCAAGTAAAAATATGAGGAGGTTTGCACCATTTCCCAATAAAATAAGTCCGATAATCAAACGCACCATACTGCGACGGAGGATGAGAAAAATCCCGGCGGCATAGAGCAGTCCAATCGTTATGGCAAGTAGGATTTCCATGGATTATTTGGTTTCGGATATGGTAAACAATATGGTGAGTGAAGCCCCAATTACGACTAGATAAACGCCAATGTCGAAAAACAATGCTGAACCCAAGCTACCTATAACGGCTACGGGGTCTTTTTTCCATACTCCTGTCATAAAGGGAAGGTTGAGTAAAATAGGAAAGAGACCGCTCAGCAATGAGATGCTTAACCCAAAAGGCATTAGGAATCCCGGGTGGATACGCATCATTTTTTGGGTTTGCGGCAGGCCATTGGCAAAAGCGTGCAATACGAAGGCAATAGCAGCTACCAATCCACCTACAAATCCGCCTCCCGGCAGGTAGTGTCCTCGGAGTAAGATAAACACCGAGAACAGCAACAGCAAGGGAAGCAGGTATTTAGAGGCAGTTTTTAGTATGACTGTATTCATGCTTTAGATTTTTGCAAATGAGGTACTTTGGCTTATTCCATTTTTTCGTTTTTCCGCAGACGGAGTTTGAGTAAACTATACACCCCGATTGCTGCAATACTGAGTACAACAATTTCTATCATGGTATCTGTACCGCGAAAATCCACGAGTATCACGTTGACCACGTTTTTTCCCTTAGCCATCATGTACGAATTCATAGCATAGAAATCGCTAATTTCTCGGATGGGTGTGCGTCCAAGGACTTCCAAACTAATAATGGTCATCAGCGCCCCAATCATCAGTGCTACCAGACCGTCGAGAATATGTCGTATGGAGAAGTCGAGACGAATAAAGCGCGGTAAGCGGTAGAGGACCAATACAAAGAGAATCACCGTGAGGGTGTCAATGGTAAATTGTGTCATGGCTAAATCGGGGGCGGAGTAAAACACGAAAATGATACATAAGGCGTAGCCTATTACTCCCATGGCGGCCACTGCGGCCAAGCGTGAACCCGAAAATAGTGTGAGAAAAATGCTGATAATTAGAATACCAACAGTGATGGCTTCATAAATGGTAATCTGACTCAGTTTTTCGTAGTCGATTACAAAAGTGGTTTCGTGTAGAACAACGTAACCCAAAAGTCCACCTAAGGTTAGTAAAATAACGATGAGGTAGATTCGGAGTTTTCCGTTTTGGGCAAATTTGGTGAAAACAGCGGCAAAAGTGATAAACCCTTCTGCCAATTTGTTGAGTATTACCGCCGGCCCCACTTTTTCTGCTTTCTGAATCCAGGTGGGGGTTTTTGGCTGGAGGATAAAGTACAAAACGGTTCCCACAGCTAAGGTGAGTAAGCTCAATACAAGTACGGTATTGAAGCCGTGCCACAGGGCTAAATGAAAATCGATGTCCTTTCCAAAAACCGAAGCGGCAACGGGTTTCACCAAAGAGGATTCGATGAGTACTGGAAGAAGTCCGAATACGATACCGAGCACGGCTAGTATTGCTGGTGGCAGCCAGAGAAACATTTTTGGCTTTGGCAAATCGGGATGGGTGGGTGTATCGGATTTCCTAAAGGGAAGGTAGGCCACGAGCAATCCGGCGGCGAAAAGCATCACATTAGTAAGCCAACTCAATCCGGTAAGTAGGTACTGAAAAATGGGGCTGTTTAGGGTGCTTTCGTAAATGAGGTCTTTACCTAAGAAACCTACGCTGGGAGGAATACCACCATTGCTCCAAGCAGCCAGCATTCCTATACCGAAGAGTAGGGGGAAGGTTTTTCCTAACCCCCGTATTTGACGAATATCGCGGGTGCCAGTTTCGTGATCTACGGTTCCGGCCAGCATAAAGAAGGACGCTTTGTAGAGGGCGTGAACAAGTATAAAAAGTGAAACGGCAATGATGGCGTTGGCGGTTCCCAAGCCTATTAAAAACACCATGACTCCGAGTGCCGAGACGGTGGTATAGGCCAGAATAGCTTTCATATCGGTTTTAAACAATGCCTGAAATGCCGCGTATAACATGGTAATTCCTCCAAAAATCAAAAGCGCATTCGACCAGAAGTCTAGCGGACCAAAAACCGGATTCAATCGAGCAAGTAAATACACGCCAGCTTTTACCATGGTTGCTGAATGCAAGTATGCAGATACGGGAGTAGGGGCTTTCATTGCACCGGGCAGCCAGAAGTGGAAGGGGAATTGAGCAGATTTTGTAAAAGCCCCGGCAAGAATGAGTACGATCGTAATAATCAACCACGGATGGTCAAATACCACGTCTCTTTGTCCAATGATTTGACTAATGGAGTAGGTTTGAGCAATTTCTCCAAGAAGGATGAATCCGCCAAGCATGGTTAAACCTCCTAGACCAGTAATAGTTAAAGCCTGCATGGCGGAGCGTTGTGATGCGGTGTCCTCATTTTTAAACCCTATGAGGAAGAAGGAGCTAATGCTGGTGAGCTCCCAGAAGAGGAAAAGCATGAGCAAATTGTCGGACAAAACCACTCCCAACATCGCCAGCATAAATATCATCAAGAAGGAAAGGAGGCGTTGCGTATAGGGAGTATCCTTCATGTAGGCTCCGGCGTAGGTGAAAATTAATGTCCCTATACCGGTGATAAGCAGACTAAATAGTTTTGCTAGTCCATCATATTTTATCGAGAATGAAAAGGGTAAACTTGGGGAGCTCCATAGCTCTAGGACTTCGGTGCTTTGAGGTTTTGTTAACGCAAAGAGGGTGAAAGCCAGCAACGGAACGAGCGGACTAAACTTCGATCGAAGGCTATTAATCCGTATCGAAGGAGCTATTAACGCTATGGTATATAGAGTTATAGAAGAAAAAATAAGAAGTAAAATAAAACTGTTTAATATCATTTTCGGTAAAACAAATATGGCCGAAAAATAAGACGACCCTCTATAACTTTAAAGTGTGTAAGTAGAAAAAAACGTGAAATTACTCAATTCGGAATACGAAACCAATGGCTAAGCCTCCAAACATATTCAAGTTTGCCGGATTTGTAGTTTCATTATGAGGTATTTTCCATTCATCCGAGCGAATATCGGATAAGCTCATCATTCCAATAAACTCAACTATCACGTCGGTGTTTCTTCCAACTGGCCCCATTAAGCCTAATGATCCGTACAGACAAACGTCAAGCCCGTTAAACATTCTTCTGGCAGGTGGATCTTCTAAATTCTCGTTGAGTAAAGATCTAATTAGTCTTTCATTTGGGTTATTAATACCGTGCGTTGCAAATTCGTATAAACTGACTTCGTCTAAACCTATAAAATGTTTAACTTCAGCAGAACGGAGGAAATTAAAAGCTAAACCGGCATTAAGGAAAAAGATGGATCCGGTTTTCTTATTTACAGAAAGTGGGTAAACGTAGGAGATAGGGGTGGAAAAGTAACTTAAATCAATGTTCCTTTGCAGGGAAGGAGTAACATAATTTTGTCCGGCCGGAAGGGAACTCATTCCAAACCTAATCATGTGATTGTTTCGGAATTTCACAACACCAATTGCTCCAAGACCAGCACCTCCACCTAAATTATACCCCAGAAACCGTTGTCCATAATTATTTTGCGGAGCTATGGCATGCGCTACCAAGGATGTATTGGCTCCAAAATAAAATTCCTGAGCATGTAGCATTACGCTAGTCAAGGTAAATAAAGCGAGGAAAGAAAACGTTTTTACTACTATCTTCATTTCTATAGCAAATGACTGGATTTTCAACCGAGCATAACGAAGCTATCGGACTTTACAGACAGACATTAATTAGGGGTAAAAGTATTGTAAATTTTGCAATACACAATAAATAAAGAGTAATTATTCTATTATGAATTTTACGCCCAAATTTAATCCGGTTACAATACTTAACACGGGGAGGTTCTTTGCGTTGTCGGATGAAATGCGCCAGGTCTCCTCGCGGATATCGCCCAGACTTGTCATTCCAAACCATTCTAGGCTTAACCAACTGCTTCTTGATATCGGGAATTCTGCCGAAAACGATATCATCGGACAAATAAATAAATCCCGAAACATCTCACTGTACCCCGCTCGTCCATTATTTTCAGCGGTGAGTTCACGCAATAATCTTTCTTGGGGATTGCGATTTTGGTGGGTAGCAAATTCTATCAGACTTACTTCTTCGTTATTGATGTAGTGACTGACTTGCGCGTGACTGACGTACTGAAAAGAAAGCCCACCAGATAGAAATAACTTAACATCCGATTTGCTTTGTGGATTCAAACGGTAGGCAAATAATACGGGAATACTTGTTAGCCTCATGCGTATTTCTCTGCGTAAACTTCCGGAATTTGGAGCTCCTAATGAGGCTGCTCCTTCGTAGGCCTGTCCGCCCGGATGAACCCATATCCCCATTCTTAATGCATTTTTATTTCTAAACTCAATGTTGCCCTCAGCGCCACGAGTAATGCCGAAGGATGAGCTAAAGTCATAACCCATTATCCGCTGATTATAATTGTTTTGTGGCGTGACAGTATGAAAGACTAAGCCCGAATGTGCGCCAAAATAAATATCTTGCGCGTTTGTTGAATTAATAAAAATCAACAGTATGCTAAGTAAAAGTATCTTTTTCATTACATAAATAATTTTTTACAAATGTAAGAAAAGTAATTCAAATATTACAAGTCTTGCTGTAAAAAATTATTCCAGTTAATGACGATTGGGAATTTTTTCTCGATAGGTTTTAGCTCAATAGATGGGTTTTCAAGGTATAGCAATACGAAGTCGCCTCCCCAAGCACCCAGCGATTTGGCGAAACCGCTGTATTTTTCATTATCGAAAAAATGCTCATTTATGCTAGGTTTGTTTATAAACGACGAAATGATTGCTTCGTGTTGAGATAGCAACTCTACCCAAGAGTCGGAGTCGAGATTGGATTTTAGTTCACGATGGATTTTTTCTAATGAAGCGCGTTGAGCATCGGAAAGTTTTTTATCTGCAATGCGATCTATTTCGGCGTAGGTTGACTGCTTGACATTTGAATAAACGAAAAACCAATTTTGGCTTTCATTAGGCTGGAGGTTAATGCGTTGCCATGTTGGTGCTCCCTTGTTGTAATGAAACTCTATTGGGTGGTTTTCCATTGCTACTGCAACATCATAACCACTTCCTTTCCAATTTTTAAGAAACAGTTCCATGGGAGAAACCTCCGCCCATTTACCTATGAGGCATATTAAGGTGCTGCTGCTACCTAAGCCGTATTCGCGTGGAAAATCGAGCTTGGTTTCAACCGATCCTTTGAACGGATTGAAACATGGATTAAGCTTTTGCGCACCACGAAATAGGGTTTCAAGATTTTTGGCAACATCTTCATCGGTACAGGAAAGGAGCTTTCCCATTTTATCCCAATGTGCTTCAAACCACAAAGCATTTGGGTCATAACTTTTCCAAGTCAAGCCCTCACTTGGCGATTCCGTCCAAGTAAAATGCTGTCCCATTTTGGTGGGAAATGCTATGGCCGGAGCACCGTGAAACACGGCGTACTCTCCGGTAAGCATGATTTTTCCCGGCGCAAAGTGTTTTATCATTTTTTCACCATCGACTCGTAAGGAATGTTGCGCAGCTCGCAGAATTTTCTCACTACAGCGTTGTGCGAAACCACTTTATCCTTGAAATATTCTACAAAAAACTGCTTTTCTTCATCGGTTGCTTCCAACTGATTGAGAATATTCAATAAGTGCATTTTCATGTGACCCTTTTGAATACCGGAAGTCACCAATGCACGCAGGGCGGCAAAATTCTGCGCCAAACCCGAAGCGGCAATGATGCCCATGAGCTGTCGAGCATTGGGGTTTCCGAGTAATTTATGCGCAAATTTTACCATAGGATGCAAACCGGTTAAGCCGCCAACGACACCAACTGATACAGGGATTTCTATCCAAAAACGAAATACCCCATTATCAATGCTGCAATGCGTAAGACTCTCATATTTTCCGTTGCGACTTGCGTGGGTGTGCCCCGCTGCTTCTACTGCACGGAAGTCGTTTCCGGTGGCAATGACCACTGCATCGATACCGTTGAAGATACCTTTATTGTGCGTAGTAGCTCGGTAGGGTTCGATTTCGGCGATGCGAACGGCGCGGTAGAATTTCTCAGCAAATTCTTGTTTGCTCACCCCATCGGTTTCTTCTAAATCATCAATTTTACATGAAACTTCGGCGCGTACTAAGCAGTTGGGGGTGTAGTTGGAAAGAATGCGCATCACGATTTGCACATTTTTTTCTTTTTCATTGAACGAGTCATCATTGTCAATGCTCTGCTTTAAGGTTTCGGCTATGAGCTCCAAACAACTGTTTATGAAGTTGGCCCCCATACTGTCGCAGGTTTCAAATTTCACTTCGAGCTGGTAGTAATCGGCCAAATCTGCCGTTTTGTCAACCAATTCTATGGAAGTAATACCACCACCGCGGGCTTGCATATTGGCCGTAATCTCATCCGTGCTATTGAGCAAAACCGTTTTGTTATGATGGAAAAATGTTTTGAGTTTATCAGCATCCCCGGAGTACATAAAGTGTACGTGACCAATTTTTTCTGTTCCGATGATTGTGGTTTTAAACCCGCCTCGATTGAGCCAAAATTGAGCTGACTTCGCCGCTGCGGCCACAACCGAACTTTCCTCAATGGCCATGGGTAAAGTGTATAGTTTGCCATCAATCAAAAAGTTGGGAGCTACTCCTAATGGCAGAAAGTAGTTGGTGATGGTATTTTCAATAAACTCATTATGAAGTTTTTGTACCTTGGCGTCGGAGTGTAAATAAGAATTTAAAAACTCGATGATGCTGGGGTCGCCACCAAAGACTTCGTTGGAAATCCATTCAATTTTACCTTCTCTGCTGAGTTTGGAGAATCCTTTAATTGGGTTTTGCATGATGATGGAATTAAGGTAATTACTAGAGCGTGCCAGAATGAAACATTTCTTTTGGTAAAGAGTATGAAATAGCAGTACCTTCGCTCGTGATTATAATTTTCTTTAACGGAGCAAACCTACAACGTTTCCGTGAATAACATTGAGATTTTTACATACAAACGCTTTTTCCTTTACTAAGTTCGTTTTCATGGCAAAAGAAATAAAATGTCCTAAATGTGGAGAGTGGACCTCAAGTAGTGAAACCCATTGTGAGCACTGTGGAGCCGCGTTGCATCCCGACCGCAGTGAAGAGATCAAACGCATGAAGAGCTTTAAGCCCCTCGATATCCCTCTTATCCCTATTAATGAAAACGACCATTGGTTTTTGAAAGGCGTTAAAATGGTTTTGCGTACTGGACAAGCTATATTTATTGCTATTGCGAGTGCAGTGGTGTATGTTGCTTCTGGAGCGGTACATTAAATGTCTGTCTATAAAGTCCGATGACGGCGTTATGCTCATCCGAAAATCAGCTCTTTTACTAATGTGTAAATTCCCTGATTTTCGTATTTCGCATGCCTTGTCCTCGAACTTTTTAGCATAGACATCTTACTTTATGGACAAACACTAATTAGAGTCTGTCCATAAAGTTCATTAGCGGCGTTGCACTTGGATTGAAAACAGTCATTGACTTTAGTCAACTCCTTGTTTTTCAATCCTGCGTGCGCCTTGCTACTGAACTTTCTGAATCAGACTCTTGACTTTATGGACAAACACTAATTAATGAATAAACTTCTTCCTCCATATTGGCTTGCAGCATTTCTGCTGTTTTCGGCAAATCAACTTTTAGAATATGCCGGAGTATTTATTCCGTTTGTTCATAGCTATCTGGATGATTTGCTTGCCGTGCCCATTGTGCTAGGATTTGTTTTGTGCATTCAACAGCAGTTTACCTACCGAAATCCCGCTTACACCTTGAGTGTTTATCATCTGATTGTTTTTGTACTAGGATTGAGTTGGTATTTTGAATGGTATTTACCCGCACGCTATTCGTATCATTACCAAGATATTTTTGATATTTTTGCTTACGCCATCGGTGGAATGTTTTTTTGGTATAAAATGAATGTCCCTAATTCTTTCATGATCTACAAAACCGGACGCTTTCCGTATTTGGGGGTTTTTCGGTGGAGGTAAACTTTTAAATAAATCATGCAGATATGAACCATGAATACTGGCTCCAAAAAGCCATTGACTTAGCAACAGAAAATGTGCAGCTTGGAGGTGGGCCCTTTGCCTGCATCATTGTGAAGGATGGAGTAGAAGTGGGGCGTGGGGTGAATAAGGTAACGACCAATTGCGATCCTACGGCGCATGCAGAAGTGCAAGCCATTCGCGATGCGTGTAAGAATTTGGGCGATTACCAACTCACGGATTGCATATTATACACCAGTTGCGAACCTTGTCCGATGTGCTTTGGCGCCATTTATTGGGCACGACCAAAAGAGGTTTACTACGCCGCTACGCATAATCAGGCTGCAACCGCCGGCTTCGACGACAGTTTTATTTACGAAGAAATCCAAAAACCCGACGATGAACGCAATATTTCGTGGCAAAGATTGAGTCTATCCAATTGTGAATCACCTTTTTTGGCGTGGATGAAGAAAATCGATAAAAAAGCCTATTAGTTTTTGCATAATTGTTTTCTTTGACTGTACTTTTGCGCACCCTAATGCGGGCGTGGCGAAATTGGTAGACGCACTAGACTTAGGATCTAGCGCCGCGAGGTGTGGGAGTTCGAGTCTCCCCGCCCGCACGAAGTAAAAAACACTCATAGCTTTCTGTTATGAGTGTTTTTTTTTGCCCTTATTGCAAGCCTCCATTATACCTTTGTCGCAAAGCTATTTTCTATGCATACCATCCACCTCGGACCAGATATTTATTTAGAGCCTAAAGATTTAGAACCTGTATTGCGCGGTTCAGTGAAAGTTGAACTACGCCCTCAAGCGCTTCAAAGCATTGCGGATGGACGGGCTTTCTTGGAAGATTTTGTAAAGCAAAGCAAAGATCCCATCTACGGAATCAATACCGGTTTTGGCGCATTATGTAATGTGGAGGTTTCTGCCGATCAACTGGCGCAATTGCAAGACAATCTCGTGCGTTCCCACGCCTGTGGTATGGGCGATGAAGTGGAGCCTGCTTTGGTGCGAATGATGATGGTGTTGAAAATTCAAGGACTTTCTCACGGGTATTCCGGTGTTCGCTTGGAAACAGTGATGCAGCTGGTAAATATGGTGAATGCCGATATTTTACCCTTGGTCTATGAATCCGGAAGCTTAGGAGCCTCGGGCGATTTAGCTCCTTTGGCGCATATTGCACTCGGAATGATGGGTGAAGGAAAAGTGCGCAAAGGAAGTAAAATTCTTGATGCATCGGTGGCCTTAGAAAATGCCGGATTGCAACCCTTGCAATTGGCCTCCAAGGAAGGACTCGCGCTTTTGAATGGCACACAGTTTATGTCGGCCTACCTCACCGCCGGAGTTATCCACGGTATGCGATTGAGTTACCAAGCAGATATGCTAGCGGCCTATTCTCTCGAGGCTTTCGACGGAAGAAAGGAGGCTTTTGACCCGGCCGTACATCGCGTTCGTCCACACAAAGGACAGGTATTGACTGCCGAGCGCATCATGGAGTTTATAGCTGGTAGTCCAAGAATGCAGCGCAAAAAAGCCCACGTGCAAGACCCGTATTCACTGCGTTGTGTGCCTCAAGTACACGGAGCCACCAAGGATACCCTCGATTTTGTTTATCAAACCCTCGTTACAGAAATCAATGCGGTTTCCGATAACCCTACACTTATTCCCGAAGAAGGAAAAATTATTTCTGCGGGAAATTTCCACGGACAGCCTTTGACATTGGCACTCGACTACCTAGCTATTGCCCTGGCGGAGCTGGGAAATATTTCTGAACGAAGAACATATTTGCTCATAAGCGGACAGCGTGGATTGCCACCTTTCCTTGCGCCAAAGGCCGGGCTCAACTCCGGATTGATGATTTCGCAATATACGGCGGCATCCATCGTAAGTAAGAATAAGCAATTGTGTACCCCCGCTTCGGTGGATTCTATTCCTTCCAGCAATGGACAAGAAGATCACGTTAGTATGGGAGCCAATGCAGCGGTGAAGTTGTTGGAGGTGGTGAACAATGTTGAAGCCGTTTTAGCCGTTGAACTGGTTACGGCTGCCCAAGCCTACGACATGGATCCCTTGGAAGGAGGGACATTTATCCACAGTTTGCACCAAGCCTTCCGCCAAAATGTCCCGGCCATGATGGAAGATCGCTTTTTACAACCCGATTTGTTGAAGGCGCAGGAGTTTTTGCGGGAAATGCAGGTTGAAAATTGAATCATGACCCCAAACATCATCCTTATTGGTTCTGGAAATCTCGCTTGGCATATTGTGCGGTGGGCGAAGTCAGGTGGTGTTGAATTGAAGCTCTATGGGCGGGATGCTGCGAAGTTGGACGAATGGCGGCGGATGTACGGATTTGAGCGGATTGAGCGAATTGAAGATGTGGATCAGCAGTACGTGGTGTACGCCATTAATGATGATGCGGTGGAGAAGCTGAGTCGTGCGATGGGTTTGCGAAAATCCCACGAAATCCATCTATCCGGAACCTTGCCTTTGGAGGTGTTGCATTCATCTAAGCGTTCCGTATGCTGGCCGGTAGCGAGTTTGAAAGAAGGAGTAGAGGAGGAGCTGACGGAGATTCCCTGGGTGGTTCAAGGCGAATATCGTTTGCCATTTATTAAAAAATACACCGAGGTTGGAGATAATGAAGAACGTGTTCGGTTGCATTTGGCCGCTGTGGTAATGAATAATTTTGTGTATCATTTGGGAAAAAGTGTTCAAGATTTTTCACCTCAAGCCACTGATGTATTGAGCTACCTCATGCAGCAAACCATCGACAAAATTTCTGCTTCGGGAGATTTGCAAACGGGTCCGGCGAGTAGGGGAGATGTGCATACTGTTTTTAAGCATCTGGAACTTCTGAGGAGTCACGAGGGTTTAAGAGAACTATATCATTTATTTTCAAAACAAATAGCTGCAAAAAATGGCCATAAGTTATAAGACCAAGCTTCACAAAATAAAGCATTTACTTCTTGATGTGGATGGAGTGCTTACCGACGGTACCGTGTTTTTCGACCATGAGGGACGGGCGCAACGAAAGTTATTCACCAAAGATTCATTTGCCATACAGTTTGCCATCCGTCAGGGCTTGCGCGTAGGGGTGATAACCGGTGGTTCAGGTGCGGGACTTATTCAGGCTTTCAAAGATTTGGGCATGGTTGACATCTATACCAATTCATCGTACAAGATGGATGCGCTTAATGATTATGTAGCCATTTACGACCTCGATCCTCAGACAATCGCCTATATGGGTGATGATTTACCTGATTACGAGGTAATGCAAAATGTGGGCTTATCGGTATGCCCGGCAGATGCAGCAGCCTACATTCGAGAAAGAGTAGATTACGTATCTTCGCGAAATGGCGGTGAAGGAGTGGTACGCGATTTTATTGAGCAGTGGTTGAGGGTGAATGCGTTGTTTGATCATCCAGACAAATGGACGTGGTAAAATGTGGATGCGAATGTCGGTGTATGACCTTAGAATACAAATGTTAATTTCAGCTGAATTATGCTAAAGTTATGGTTGAAAGCAATTAGATGGAAGAACTTGCTTATCGCTTTGGGAATACTCTTCGCCTTTCGCTTTGGCATTCATTTTCCTTTTGGCTTTCCTTCTTTTTTACCGTTCTGGGCTTTTTTATTGGCCGGTTTGTCATTGATTTTGGCAATGGCGTATGGGTACCTGATTAATGATATTCGCGATTTAAAGGCTGATGAGGTTAACCGTCCTGATCGACAAACATTTTTTCAGTTGTATGCTGTAGAAGATGTAAAGAAGATGGCTAATGCTTTAGCGGTTTTGTCTTTCTTAATTGGGGCTTTTCTCGCATTTTATATCGAACGACCTACATACATGGCTTTGCCGGGCTTGACCATTCTGTTGCTACATCAGTACGCCCACAACTTTAAAGGACGAGCTCTAATAGGTAATGTCATAATTTCTTTTCTAGCGGCCTTAATGGTGATTTCCCTACTTGCTTTTGACGTTCTACCCGCTTTCGACGCCGATGAGAACGTTCGGAATTATTACAAAGGACTCATTTACATTTACATAAGTTTTGCTGTTTTTGCATTTCATATCACCTTGATTCGGGAGATTGTTAAAGATCTTGAAGATATTCGCGGAGATCAAATGGCGGGGTATCGTACATTACCTATTGTAATCGGTGAGCGTCCCACGCGCTTGATAGCGTTTTTACTTGCGCTTATTTTCTCCGTAACCGGATTTCGCTTTAGTGTGGCGGTATTTTTAGAAAACTCCAATTCTTATTTGGTTTACGGAATCATATCCTTGTTTTCGCTCATCATTCTTTATCTGCTTCGACCTGGTGAACGCACGGTAAACTATCGCCAAGTACAAACTTTGTTGAAAGTTCTTATGCTGTTTGGGGTTGTTAGTTTGGTTTTACTCTCTTTCATTCCTTAATAAGAGTCTGTCCATAAAGCCCGATAACTTCGTTATGCTCAGTAAAAAATAGAGTCATTTGCTTTTTTTTAGTGTTGTAGTATGTTTTTTTTGCTTTTTGAGGTGGAAGTCATGCCCTCAATTATAAATGTTTCCGTGTTTCGATATCAAACAACCTATTTTTATCACAGAAAACTTTAATCTAGATTATTTTTTTTTACTAATAATAAAATTTACAGCGTTTGAATGTATATTTACCCTGTAAATCAGTGTATTAGTTTAATAAGTCAATAGTTTATGCTACCAACCGATGTTAAATACCTTTTAGCCAGTCGCTCACCTCGGAGGAAGGATTTGTTACACAAGATGGGTATTTCTTTTGAAATTATTGATCACCAGCACGATGAGAAATATCCTGAGCATTTATCAGACGCGGATATCGTATCATATTTATCGGAACAAAAGGCTTTATCTGTATTTTCAAGTATAAAACCAACCGAGGTATTGATAAGTGCAGATACTATCGTGTGGCAAAAAGGTAGGGAGTTGGGCAAGCCGAAAAGCATTGATGATGCCAAGCGTATGCTACGTCGCTTGTCGGGCTCGATGCATCGGGTTTTTACGGGTGTTACCATTATGAATAGCGATTTTTATCACACATTTACGAGCGAAACAGAAATTTGGTTTCATTCTATTTCTGAAGAAGAGATCGATTATTACGTGAAAAACTTCAGTGTTCTTGATAAAGCTGGTGCCTACGGAATACAAGATTGGATAGGGAAAGTAAAAGTTGCGAAAATGGTGGGAAGTTATACAAATGTTGTAGGTTTGCCAACCGCTGAACTTTACCACGAGCTAAAGCGTTTTTTGGCTCAAGCACGATGAAAACCCTCTATGCAAGCAGAAATAATTACGATAGGCGACGAAATTCTTATTGGACAAATTGTGGACACCAACTCGGCCTGGCTGGGTAAAACCTTAAATGCAGAAGGTGTTGATATACATTGTATTCGCAGTATTCGAGATGAGCCAATTGAGATTCATAAAGCTTTACAGTCGCTAGATGCTGCTACGCAAATTGTTTTTCTTACCGGCGGATTAGGGCCCACTCGTGACGATAAAACCAAGCAGGCCCTTGCAGATTTTTTTGGGGTAAACTTGGTGCAACACGATGCAGTTGAACGTCATATTGAGGCTCTTTTCGCAAAATTTAATCGAGAGGTTAATCGTCTAAATCGCTCACAGGCCTTACTTCCTGAGAATTGTATTCCACTTTTTAATGAGAAGGGCACGGCGCCGGGAATGTTGTTTGAGTGGAACAATCGTCTTATTTTTTCCTTACCGGGTGTACCTTACGAAATGAAGCATTTGGTTCTGGAAAAAGCATTACCAGAAATAAAAGAACGCCGAGCCAGAATTCAAGAAATTGTACACCGAACCCTGTTGACGCAGGGTGTTCCTGAAAGTATTCTGGCCGAGCAATTGGAGGAGTTTGAAAATACATTGCCTGAGGATGTGAAATTAGCCTATTTACCCTCAGCCGGTAGAGTTCGACTGCGTTTAACGGGTAGAGCTCCAATGGGAACGGGTATTGAAGCGCAAGTTGAGCATCATTTTGATATACTGCGACAAGCCTTGGTAAGTATCACTTACGGCGAAGGCGATGTAGAATTAGAAGAAGTAGTAGGGCAGTTGTTGCTTTCTAGTTCGAAAACGGTGGGTGTGGCAGAAAGCTGCACGGGAGGCTATATTTCTCATTTGCTAACCAGCATCCCCGGAAGTTCAGCGTATTTTCAGGGAAGTATTCTTTCCTATTCAAATGACTTAAAGCAGAAATTACTCAAGGTTTCCACTGATGATTTAATAAAGTATGGCGCCGTTAGCGAGGCAGTGGTTAGGCAAATGGCAACGGCTGCCTCAGAATTGTTGGGAACGGATTATGCGATTTCAACCTCGGGAATCGCTGGGCCATCTGGAGGAAGTCCCGATAAGCCTGTAGGACTTGTGTGGATTGGTTTGAAAACCCCCAAGCAGGTAAAAGCCTTTCAGTTTCAGTTTTCCGGAGATCGCGAGCGCATCATTCGCAAAAGCTCTTTAATGGCCCTCGATATACTAAGACGAGCTTTGGTAAATGATGATTGATTGTTTTTACCTAGCTTTTGTTCAATATGAGTAGTTGACCTGATTTTTTAATGAGCATAAGGCTGTCATCAGGCTTTCTAGATAGCCACGTTCTATTCTAAATAAACCTTTTCGTCACCCTCTTTTAGCACCACCCTTACGTGCTCGTGCGAACTCGTAGAAAGTCGCAACCCCACCACGTCACCTACAAGAGGATAGCGTTTATGGCTGCGTTCAATAAGCACGGCGGTGGTGATGCGTTTCGTAGGACTTTTTAGCATGGGTTCCAGAGCGTAGAGCATGGTTTTCCCCGAGTTTAGTACATCATCAATGAGGATAATGGGAGTTGAATCAAGGTTTTGCGGGAGCGCAGGTGAAAAACTCACCGGTTTTGTCCAAGGCTCGTCTTTATCCAGACTAATTTGAATTTTCAGGATATTGATACTAGGAGCAATTTCTCGCATAACAGCTCCCAAACGTTCCATGAGGTCGAGTCCGCGGCCATCAATTCCTGCGAAAATCAATTCGGTTTCTTCATGGTTGCGTTCTAATATCTCCCACGCCATTCTATTGATGCTGCGTTCGATTTGCAGCTTATCCATGATGATGCTGGTGCTCATATTACTTTTCTGTAAATTCAAATTCGATACTAAACTCCGGTGGCAGTCGGTCTATTGCAATAAGATTGTTGTTGAAGTTTTGGGTGCCACATCGACCGCAATTTTCCAGTTCAATTTGGTAGGTGGCGCGCAGTGCATTCGGCTGAATATCCACTCTTCGGGAAATTCGTGTATTGCACGTGCCTTCGGTGGGATACGCTAGCAGCATATAACGGTCGAAATCTAATTCCAGACTATCGCCAATAGCACAGGCAGCAGTTCGTTTCGGAAAGAAGTTTAGAAATTCGGAGCGACTCCGCATGATTATCCCTCCGCTTTGTTGACGTGCTACTGAAGAGCCGTAGCATCGACTTAGATTAATATCAAAAGCGATGCTTCCGGCGTTAGACACTTCTCCATTTTCAAAATCGTTGCAGCGGTTGCAGGAAAAAAGCAGCAATACTCCGCAGGCAACCAATACATTTTTAATCATCGATTGCGGGTAAAATAGTTGAACGAACATTACCAAAACCTAGTCTAAATCCGTCTTTTTCGCAATGGGCCGACATGATTACCGTATCGTGGTCGAGCAAAAACTTCCGCTCACTGCCGTCTTTCATTGGGATAGGTTTAGTGCCTTTCCACGCCAATTCAAGCATAGATCCAAAGCTGTCTTCCGTGGGGCCACTTATCGTTCCCGACGCCATCATATCCCCAGCATTGATATTACAGCCATTTACGGTATGGTGGGCAAGCTGCTGAGCCATATTCCAGTAGAGGTATTTGAAGTTTGACTTGCTTACCACCGTTGCTTCTCCGTCTTTTGGTTCGATTTCTACTTGCAGATTGATGTCGAAAGTTCGCTCACCAGAGGTTTGCAAATAGGGTAGAGGTGTGGGTTCTTGCACGGGTGATGCACAACGAAATGGTTCAAGCGCTTCCAAAGTGATAATCCACGGAGAGATAGAAGAACCGAAGTTTTTGCCTAAGAATGGCCCGAGTGGCACATACTCCCACTTTTGAATATCGCGCGCCGACCAGTCGTTGAATACCACCATACCGAAGATGTAGTCTTCCGCTTCATCGGCAGTAATTCGGTGTCCAAGGGGTTTTCCTTCAGTAGTGATGAAAGCCATTTCCAGTTCAAAGTCCATCATTTTGCTAGGGCCATACACGGGTTCTGTGGCGTCGTTCGGGAGCTGTTGTCCTTTCGGACGGTAAATATTTTCTCCGGAAACAATGATGGAAGATGCACGACCGTGGTATCCTACAGGAATGTGCAACCAGTTAGGCATTAACGCGTTTTCTTTACCTCTAAACATGATTCCCACGTTGGTAGCGTGTTCGCGAGAGCTGTAAAAATCTGTGTAGTCGGGAACGAAAACCGGCATGAGCATTTCTACTTTTTCTACGGGAAAGAGAATTTGCTCGAGGTGTGCTGAATTGTTTTGAAGTTCGGTATTGTTTTCACTAAAAAGCTCGAGCATTATTGCGCGCCATTTTTTGTGTGTAGCTTTTCCCAAGCTGATGAAATCGTTGAGCGTATCTTGAGCAAAAATGGCGTCGGGTAAATCTAGATTATGTAAATAGCCTAAAGCATGTAAGGCGTGAAGATCAATAAGTGTATCCCCGATGCGCGTTGCAGCGTAAGCAGATTCTCCGTCTGCGGAATATACTCCCAAAGGAAGGTTGAAAAGTGGGAAATCAGAATGAGGTGGTAAATTAATCCAAGATTGGTATTCTTTTGCTTGCTGTATTGTCATTGCTTTCTATTTTTGGCAAAAATAATCACGAGAACGCAGCGCGGCTGCATAATAACGGATAAATAATGGAAAGAGATATCGAAATCTTCGATTTGATTGAGCGTGAGCGCGAAAGACAGACCTACGGAATTGAGCTTATTGCTTCGGAAAATTATGCTAGTAAGCAGGTGATGGAGGCCATGGGGTCGGTTTTGACAAATAAATACGCAGAAGGTTTTCCGGGAAGAAGATACTACGGAGGTTGTGAAGTGGTAGATGAAGTAGAGCAATTAGCCATTGATCGCGCCAAAGCACTTTTCGGAGCAGAATACGCCAATGTTCAGCCGCATAGTGGGTCACAGGCCAATGCCGCAGTTTATCTCGCCTTGCTAAAGCCGGGTGATAAAATTATGGGATTTGATTTGTCGCATGGTGGACACCTCACGCACGGTTCGCCCGTGAGTTTTAGTGGTAAACTATACCAAACGGCATTTTACGGAGTAGAGAAGGAAAGCGGCACCATTGATTACGAAAAAGTTCGGGCAAAGGCTTTGGAAGAACGTCCTAAGCTACTCATTTGCGGAGCTTCGGCTTATTCTCGTGATTTGGATTTTAAGAAGTTTAGAGAAATTGCCGACGAAATAGGAGCTTTTCTTTTAGCCGATATTTCCCATCCGGCGGGATTGATTGCCAAAGGTCTTTTAAACGATCCTCTTCCTCATTGTCATGTAGTTACTTCTACCACGCATAAAACCCTTCGTGGGCCACGTGGCGGTATCATTTTGATGGGTAAAGATTTTCCCAATCCAATGGGAATCAAAACGCCAAAAGGTGAAATTCGTATGATGTCTTCATTGTTTGACGCGGCCATATTCCCTGGCATTCAGGGTGGACCTTTGGAGCACGTGATAGCCGCGAAGGCCGTGGCGTTTGGTCAGGCGTTGACGGATTCGTTTTTTGAATATCAGTTGAAAGTACAGTCCAATGCCCGTAAATTGGCGGAGCATTTATTGGGTTTTGGATACGAGATTATTTCAGGAGGAACCGATAATCACTGTATATTGATCGATTTACGAAACAAAGATATTACGGGTAAGGCAGCGGAAGCAGCTTTGGGAAAAGCCGATATCACGGTGAATAAGAACATGGTGCCATTTGATGATAAGAGTCCATTTGTGACTTCGGGAATTCGTATTGGTACACCGGCGATAACTACCAGAGGTTTGAATGTGGCGGATATGGAAATGGTTGCTCAATTTATCGATAGGAGTTTACAAGCCGCCAACGACGATGCTGCTTTAGACCAAATCAAAAGTGAGGTTCACGCATTTATGAAAGACTTCCCCTTGTTTGCAGGTGAGTAGTTTTTTTGAACATCACACCTTATTATATGGTTAGATATTTTCATCATAAAATAGTACAATCATGACACACTTAAAGCCCGGGGATAAAGCCCCAAACTTTAGCGGAATAGACCAAAATGGAAACACCATTTCTTTGAATGATTTTCAGGGAAAGAAATTGGTTGTTTATTTTTACCCTAAGGATGATACGCCCGGCTGTACGGCTCAGGCTTGCAATCTTCGCGATAATTACCAAACATTTAAAAATGCCGGCTACGAGATTCTGGGTGTGAGTGCGGATACCGCTGCCAAGCATCAGAAGTTTATCGAGAAGTACAGCTTACCATTCCCTCTCATTGCCGACACGGAGAAGGAGGTTATTAAGGCCTTCGGTGTATGGGGTGAGAAGAAGTTTATGGGCAAAATTTACGACGGTATTCACCGCGAGACTTTCGTTATCAATGAAAATGGGGTAATTGAGGAGGTCATCGAAAAAGTAAAAACGAAAGATCACACGGAGCAGATTTTGAAATAAGATTAAAACTGTAGTTTAGTTAATAAAGAACAGTCTCAGCTTGGGGCTGTTTTTTTTTTTGCTGCAAACCAAACTAGTAACATATTTAACTATTTGCTGTATAATTCGTTTTTTTAAATATCAATGAATTTTGATCTGTTTGTTTTTTAGCGTTAGCGTTATTGTGTTAAAGAGAATTTAAGGCGCTTTGGACTTTCTATAGTTTATATTTTTTTTAATAATCAGTTTTGTTTAAGTATTTCAAAATGTGTGTTTTGAATTATAAATAAAGTTCAAACTCAGTTTTGATTAGTATGTTTTACTACTAACTTAGTCAATTATTAATTCTTAATCAATTTTCGTGATGAAAAATTACAACAATGTAAGAAAAAGGTTATCCAAATTTAGGTGGATATCTTTTTCTTTTTTACTTACACTCGGTTTGCTGGTACAGCCACTACACGCTCAATTAGTATTATCTACTTCTACAGGCTCTAATTATACGGGCGGAAATGGAGTTACAGGGGATGCAGCTGTAACATTTGTAATAGAAAACACTTCAAGTGACTCATATATTTTGAGTGAATTGGAAGCCTTTTGGCAAACTGCAAATGACAATGCTAACGTTGAGTTATGGGTGAGTAGTACAGACTTATCGGGGTTGCCAAGTATATCAGCACCTGCATGGACGCAGATTGCGAGTGGTGGACCTATTTCAGTTCCAACTAATGGAGTTTATCCTACTCTTAATAACATTTCATATATTATTCCGGCGAGTACAACTCTTCGATTTGCTTTACGCTCATCAAGTGGGATTAGATATAGTGGCCCTACACCTGCGCCTACACCAAGTACATTTACAATGAGTGGGGTTTCACTACACTCGGGCGATTTTCAAATAAATGGACAGAATATCGGATACGGTGGTTCCTTTACAAATCCCTCAAATCAGCCAAGATGGTTTACAGGATCGGTAACATTGCTACCTGCTACAGGTACAGATTTGGCCATTTCTGAATTTGTGCAACCGGTAGCGGCTTGCCCAGGTTCATCGGATATTGTTGTTGCGATACAAAATGTTGGGGGTGATTCTATCACTTCTGCCACAATAGGATATACGGTAAATGGTTTTGGAACGGCTCCTGTAACTTGGACAGGATTATTGAATACAGGTGATACAACACATGTAAATTTAGGGTCATTTACCAGTGCGCCTAATACCGTTTATAATATTGAAGCCTTTATTACTAACGTTGGGCCTGGAAATGACAACAATACTTCCAATGATACACTCGGAATTTCATATCAAGCCGCTATTGATGGTAACTTCACCATTAATCCGGCAGCGCCTGCCTCAGCAACGAACTTTCAGTCATTCGGCGATGCTGTAAACGCTTTAAATACTTTTGGTGTATGTGGACCGGTGGTTTTTGAAGCAGTAGCTGATACCTTTAACGAGCAGGTTGAGCTTGGAGCCGTCGTAGGGGCGTCAGCAGTAAACACCATTACTTTTAAAGGTGCAGGAGCAGGGAATACTGTTTTAACATTTGAACAGAATGATGCGAATGACCGATATACTTTCAGAATGACAGGTTCGTCTTTCGTGACTTTAGATAGTATGAGTATCGTTGCTCAAGAGAGTGGTACTTACGGATGGTCTATTCATTTATTCAATGGAGCCAATGATATTACGGTGAAAAACTGTAGTATTGTGACAAATGCTAATAGCGCTTCTACTTTTTATAATGGTATAGTAGGGTCTTCCTCTAATACAAGTTATATTACTGGTTCAGGTGGATTTGAGAATCTGACTTTTGATAATAACGTATTTGTTGGTGGATATAATTCCATCCGCTTGAATGGAGTGGCAGCCGATAGGGTTGAAAACGTTCAATTTACCAATAATGAATTGATTGATATTCGTTGGGCTGGTTTTTACGTAACTCAAGGTAATAATTTAACTGTTGATAATAATTTCCTCGTTGGTCAAAACGGAATTACCACCGGTGGAGGTATCTACTTGTTAAATATTGATGGTTTTTCGGTAACGAACAACCGTGTATTTGATCAAGGACAATATAGCTTATACTTTTCTAATTGTTCCGGAACGGCTGCAAATCCTGCTTTGGTAGCAAATAACGAACTTAGTGGAATTGGAAACACTGGTAACTTTGGTTCAGCAATCCGCTTTTTAGGTTCTTCAACTAATGTAGATATAGTACACAATAGTTGTTTGATTGAGTCAGGTACGGGGCGAGTTTTCCAAATTACCGTTGCTACCCCAAATAACCTCAGACTATTAAACAACACTTTTGTACATACTGAGTCTGATGGCTATGCAATGTACATAAGTAATGCAAATGTGATATCTGAAATAAACAACAATAACTATTTCAGTACTGGGTCTAACTTCGTTTTTTACAATAGTGATCAAGCAAATTTAGCGGCATTACAAGCGGTAAATAATCCCTTAGGGAATGATGCAAACTCAGTGCAGGCTAATCCGCTTTATGTTGCAAGTAATGAGCTGATCCCATTAAGTGGTGCATTAAGTGGTGCGGGTGTTGCTTTTCCAGCCGTGACTACCGATATTACGGGCGCTACGCGTGCTACTCCACCTGATATTGGAGCTTACCAATTTGTCCCTGTAAATGCAGACGTGGCTTTGGTTTCAGGAGAGCTATTAAATGGAGAGTGCTTATCTACGAATGATACCGTAGCATTTTCCATTGTCAATATTTTAGGTTCAACAATCAATTTTGCCAATGACTCAATTGTTGTGACTTATTCAGTTACTGGTCCGGCAACAACAAATGGAACCGCGGGATTTAATTCGGGCCTTTTAGCAGAAGGCGACACGGCCATGATTATGGTTGGTGGTGTTGATTTATCTATTCCTGGTATTTACACTCTCAATGCATACATTGATACTAATGCAGTAAATGATTCACCAGCAAATGATACCCTTGCACCTGTTTCACATGAGATTAGGCCGCTTATTACTGTTGATCCTCAGTCTATTACTATTGGAAACCCTACTGATTCGGCGACTATTTCTGTAAATTCACCATTCATGCCCGGAGGCGATGTGTTTATTTCGGAAATTTGTCATTTCCGTGGTTCTACAAATGGTGCACCTGTTGGTGGTTGGCCTTCTTGGCTACTCGCTGATGACTTTATTGAGTTAACAGGAGTTCCAAATTCCGATATTTCGGGTTACACAATTGAAATGTGGTCTGCAACAGGCTTAACCGACGCTTCAATTTTAGGACCCGGAACAGTATTGAGTCCGCAAGGGACAGCCGTAATTGCCACAGGTCAGCTTGGTTCAAGTGTGCCTAGTCCTGCAAACTACTATTATCACTCAGGTTATACCGGAATTATGGGGTCAACTACTTCTCAGGGCTACATTATCAAAGATCAATCAGGAAATATCGTTGATGCTGTTGTTTATGGTAATTTAACTTTCCCTGCGGCGGCGAACGTAACGGCTGCAGACTGGTCTGGAACTACACCGGCTCTATCTAGTGCAGGAAACCGCTTAGAGGGAGCATACACTAAGGATGCCACGAACTGGATTAATTCAGGTGTTTCACCACAGGATCCAAATATCGTGAATAACAATGTAAACGTACCTGTTGCTGGCGACTTAGTAGGCTTGGAGTGGAGTTTCCAAGGTTCAGTGATTGATACTGTGGCTGAGATTACCGTTGGTCCTTGGCCAATTCCTGGAACATACTACTATGTAGCTACATATCAAAGTCCATGTGGACCTCTAACTGATTCTGTGGAAGTGATTGTTGACTTTCCATTCTGCCATGAGCCGGATAGTATTATGATTGATGCTTTGTGTAATGAAGCGGAAGTGAGTTGGGTGTCTGGAGCAGATGCCAACTCTACATCAATAGAATATGGACCAGCTGGATTTACTCAGGGTACAGGAACTCTTGTATCGGGAGTTTCTAGTCCATATTTGATTACAGGTTTATCTCAAGCCACAGACTACGATGTTTACATTATTGATTCTTGTGGTTCAATTGGTCAGAGTACGGCGGCTATTGAGACTTTCACCACCCTCGATGATCCCATTGCTGCTGGAATTGACTTCAATGATAATGGCGGTGGAAACTTTGACTTTAGTGCCGACACGAATACAGTAGGTATGCTTAGTTGGGATTTTGGTGATGGTAATGGAGCTACAGGTGATTCAGTAAATCATACCTACGCAGCTCCTGGTACCTATACAGTTACAATGATTGCAGAAAATGATTGTGGAGCAGATACTATTACCACCACTGTTGATTTCATCAGTGTAGAAGAGTTTGGTTTCACAAATATCAACATTTTCCCTAATCCAACTGCCGGTTCTTTTGTGATTGATAACCTTCCACAAGAGGGAGGCGATATTATCATTCGCATCAACGATATGCAAGGTCGTACCGTTATTAGCAAGGTACTTAATCAAGGTCATCAACAGCGATTAGAGATGGATTTAGGCTCTCTGCGCTCAGGTACCTACTTCGTTAATATTTCTAACGATGCTGGCACTATCACTAAGCCTGTTGTGTTGAGTAAATAGAAATAGGTATTTTAATATTAATCGAGAAGCGGCTCAATTTTGAGCCGCTTTTTTTATTAAACAGAATGAAAAAGATACATAGTTGTTAATGTAAGATTATTTTTAACTTGCTATGAATTTTATTTTAAGAACTTTTTCAATTTTTACACTTAAACATTTTTGTTTTTGCCGCTTTTTAGCTTAATTTTTCCCTTCTACTACGGTTTTTGAAAGTGTGCTATTTTATAAAAAATTGGTTTTCAGTATTTAATAAAAATAAATTAATTTCAATTAAGTTTGTTTCAAAATGATAATAGTTTATATTAGCATCTAATAAATAACGTTAATTTTAATTATGATGAAAGTTTACAAAAATGTAAAACCGCTAATTCGATTATCGAAAGCATGGTTTTTCGCAATTTTCGCAATTTTTGCTTATTCAACGCAAAGTTTAAATGCGCAGTGTATTCGAACTATTGCGTTTGGGTCAGCGACATTATCAGATCAATCGACCACGCCTGTTACAATTAGTACTTGCGTATTTGTCACGGAATATTCTACTATTACTATAGATGATCCGGGGCAGTATGAGTTTACGTTAGTTCAGGGTACGACTAATGGGTACATTACCATTACTGATGCTTCAAATACAGTTGTTGATCACGGCCCATCTCCTCATGTTTCCTCTATTCCATCGAGTGGTACATATAGGGTTCATTATGCTGTTGATGCCAGCTGCGGAACTACACCAGGTGGCTGTTGGGCAGCTTCGGCTGTATATGACGGGCCTTTGGGAGCTGGTACAATTATCACCCAAGTTGGTTTTGGTACCCAAGTGGCGAGTATTACAACCTTGGTTCCTACCTATCGCTTTAGTGCTGCTTCGGGAAACCGTTTCAATAGAGCCTTTGCTGTTTATACTGAGGCTGAGCTTATAGCAGCTGGGATTACTCCGGGAACTGAGATTTTCAGTATGCACTTTGAGAAGTTTGCCGGTGCTACGGATCCTAGCAGTAACTACTCTATCAAAATTTGGATGCGCAACGGAACACTTACCCCTCCTTTAGCGGCTGCCCCATGGGCTAACCTAATTGCAGGAGCTGTTCAGGTTATGGATGAGCCGAGTTTAACTTTCACCAATGCGGATACATGGGTAGAGTACGACTTTAATGTTTCATCTTTTACTTATAATGGTGGTACTTTAGAGGTTGCTTTCGAAAATGGTATTGATGGCACTTCACCTTATAGTAATGCAGCTTGGCAATGGATTTTTGATCCAGCTTACGGAACTACCCATACCATTGGTAATCTTTCAACTGCTGCCACTTTCAATACCGGTAATCTTACTGTTAATGCTTCTTACGGTCAGCGTCCAAATACTCGATTTGAAATTGCTGCTCCCACAGGAACCGATGCGGCCTTAACAGGTTTTACAAGTCCTGTAGCTGCCTGTCCTGGTTCTACTCCCGTAACTGTTGTTCTTTTGAATGCCGGTTCTGAATCTATCGATACCGCTCATATTGGCTGGACACTTAATGGTATTGCGCAAACTCCAGTTACTTGGACGGGTGCTTTAGGTACAGGTGATACAACTAGTGTTGCTTTGGGAGGCTTTACCTCCGTGGCTGGTACTTCATACGATATTGTGGCATTTATTACTGGAGTAGGTCCAGGTTTGGATACTAATACGATTAATGACACAACGTCTATTTTTGGATTCCAACCAGCTTTATCTGGAACTTACACGGTTGATGCCGGATCTCCTGCTAGTGGCACGAACTTCCAATCTTTGGTTGATTTAGCCGACGCCTTAAATAATTTTGGTATTTGTGGGCCAGTAACGGTGAATGTTGCTCCTAACAGTGGTCCTTACGTAGGCAGAGTAGAATTTGAAGAAATCGTTGGCTCAAGTGCTACCAATACCATTACTATTAATGGTAATGGAAACTTACTAAGCAACACAGCGCCCAATACGAATGACAGAGCAGCTTTGATGCTAAATGGCACCGACTACATGACCATTGATAGTTTGAATATCGAGGCGCTTGGAAACTGGGCGTGGGGTGTTCAATTGATGAATGAGGCAGACCATAATACCATTAAGAATTGTACAATTGAAGTTCCAACAACTTCTACTTCTACATTTTTTGCAAATGTGGTTATGAGTGGAAGTGCAACAGGAGGAACAACTACTGGTAACTCTGGAAGCTTCAATACGTTTGAGAACAACCACAATATTGGTGGTTATTGGTCTTATTCTTTTGCTGGTGAATCAGCTGCCAATAGAAATCAAGATAACAAAATCATCAACTGTGTGATGGAAGACATGGCGCTTTATGGCGTGTATTGTTCTAATCAAGCAGGAACAGAAGTTATTGGTTGTGATATTAGCCAATCAACAAGAACTACAGGAAGTACTTTCTACGGTATTTTCTTTACCTCGAGTGTACCAGCGGAAGTTTCCAACAACCGAGTTTTTGATGTAGCTGCTAGTTTCTCTACTACTATTTCAGCTTACCCATTTTATTTTAGTAGTTCAGGAGGTGCAAGCGCTGCGAATCCTTTGAAGTTTTACAACAATGCGGCTTACAATCTATACAATAATGGTATCCAGTATGGTATCTACATGTTGGGTGTAACCAATAACGTTGAGATTTATCACAACTCTATTATCTTGGAAAATTTAAACCAAACAGGAACCAGTACATTGGCGTGTTTGTATCACACTGGTGTTGCGACCAACGTTGATGTGAA
>JBHYFA010000008.1:0-47877 GCA_051859825.1 Schleiferiaceae bacterium | reverse complement strand
CGTTGGTTAGATAAAAACGGTGGATTGAAGTGGATTGAAGCACGTAACCGTGAGAAGGCTGATCTCATTTATAACGAAATCGACCGCAATTCTCTTTTTGTAGGTACAGCAGAAAAAGAAGACCGCTCATTGATGAATGCTACTTTCCTATTGAAAGATGAAGCCAAGCACAAAGAAGCTTTTGACGCTGCTTGGAAAGCGGCGGGCATTAGTGGAATCAATGGCCACCGTGACGTGGGCGGATATAGAGCCTCGATTTATAATGCGATGCCGGTAGAGAGCGTGAAGGTGTTGGTGGAAGTTATGCAGTCATTCGAAAAATCCATTTAATGGCCGTAGAGACGTAGCATGCTACGTCTCCACATCTCCACGAATTACATTAATCAAATCATTTAAAAAAACAATTATGTTAACGATTTTAGCAAACGACGGACTAAACAAAGCCGGAATCGATGCCTTAGAGGAGGCTGGGTTCAAGGTGGATGTGAATAAAGTTGCCCAGGAGCAACTGGCAAACTACATCAATGAAAATAAGATTTCGGGATTATTGGTGCGTTCAGCAACGAAAGTACGCAAGGATTTGATCGATTCTTGTCCGAGCTTGAAACTCATTGGTCGCGGCGGTGTTGGTATGGACAATATTGATGTGGCCTACGCCAAAGAAAAAGGCATTCACGTAATCAACACCCCGGCGGCATCTTCCGACTCGGTTGCGGAATTAGTGATGGCTCACCTTTACGGAATGGTTCGCTTTCTGCACGACAGCAACAGAAACATGCCCTTAGAAGGTGATTCTCATTTCAGCGACTTAAAGAAAAAGTATGCAAAAGGTCAGGAGTTAAAGGGAAAAACGCTGGGACTAATCGGTTCTGGTCGTATTGCAATGGCTGTGGCCGAGCGCGCTGTTGGTGTGGGCATGAAGGTTATCTGCTCCTCTCCTTCCGGAAAAGATCAAAGTATTCAGTTGAAGTTTTTTGATGGACAAGTAATCAATGTAAACATTAGCAATATCAGTTTAGATGAGCTTCTTGCAGAGTCTGACTTTGTTAGTTTGCACGTCCCAAAAATGCCTAAAGCGATATTGGATACCAAGGCGATTTCTAAGATGAAAGACGGAGCTGCAATCATCAACACGAGTAGAGGCGGGATTGTCGATGAGCAATCGTTGCTAAGTGCTCTTGATAGCGGAAAAATTCGCTATGCAGCATTAGACGTTTTTGAAAACGAGCCCAATCCATCAGTAAGTTTGCTTATGCGTGAAGAGCTTTCTTTGAGTCCGCACATCGGCGCTTCTACGGATGAAGCACAAGAACGCATCGGGCTGGAACTAGCCGAGCAAATAATTGAGCTTTTGAAATAATCAAAACGCCGCGTATAAAAAAACCGGTTGATTTACTTCAACCGGTTTTTTTATTTTCAAAACGCTAAAATCTTCTATGATCCAATCGCTAGAAGAAACGGTGGCGATTATCTTTAATCGTGGCGTTCTCTTTTTTGCTTATTAGGATAGCGCCCTCAACTTTTCCCCTTAGGTTATTAAGGTAAGCTTCCTTTTCATCTTCGTAGCTCTCCTGCTCAGGAGCATTAACTGTTGCTGTTACACGAACGGCATAAACAGCACGATCACCTTCAATTACTCTAACCTTGTTTTCTTCGATACCAAAAATACCTCCTACTGCTTTAGGGTCATTTCCAGCACGATCGATACTGTTTTGAGAGAAGGTTAGTTGGATAGAACTACTTGCTACACCCATGTTTTCGGCAATAGCTGCTAGATCATCTTGATCTACACTTGCTTGAATTTGCTTGCGGATGTATTCAGCCTTCTTCTGATTGAAAAGTTTGTCTTCAATCGTCTCGCGAACAACCTCAAAAGGCTCATAGTCGCCATCAACGATATCGGTAAGGTGAACAACTACATAAGCATTGTCGGAAGTACGATCGATATGAACATCTCCTGGGCGACGATCTGAATCAAATGCCCAACGAACGATATCTCTATTTGGCCCTAAACCAATGATGTTCTCGTCAAAAATATGTACATTATTCGCAGAACGAATCTGTGCTCCCACCGCTGTTGCGGCATTCTGGAAGGCTTCAGCATCATTAGCTACCTCGGCAATTTCTGTGATTTTGCGATACACATCGTTATCGGTAGCCTCACTAGAAAGGAGTTCTCTGGCAATCACCGCTACTTGAATCGCTTTAGAAGATCCACCATGTCCGGTAACTTCAATTACGTGGAAACCGAATTCTGTACGAACAATACCCACTGTACCAACTTCATTTTCAAAACAGAAATTAGAGAACAATGGAGTCATGGTGCGGTCGTTAAACCAACCTAAATCTCCACCGTTATTCGCAGCGGTTGGATCGTCATTAAATGCTTGAGAAAGACTATCGAAAGCAGAAATATCAGACGATAACATTTCATAGATGCTATCAGCTAGTTCTTTTGCTTCTTGGAAAGAACGAACTGCTTCGGAACGCTCTGCACCAGCGAAAGAAATCAAAATATGACGCGCTTCGACAGAGTCAGGTAAAGTGGTTACTTTACTCAATTTACCCAATTTAATGTAACCACTTTCATCATCAAAAGGACCGAAAACTACTCCGGGCTCACTGTTGAAAAGAAGGGAGTCAAATTCAATATTAAAACCATTGGTCTCTCTGAAATACCCACTATTAAATGCAAGATCACTTCTCATGCTCACGTAAGCAGAATCGTCTTCTACGTTGGCAAATGCTAGGATTGTATCATTAACCCCCGTACGCTGGTTAAAAACAATTTGATCCTCCATGAAATTCATCAAAGCACTAATCACCTCCGCTTTGTCTTCCTCACTAGGAGTAACACTGATACTCACAAACTCGAAATTGCGATAAGGCTCGTCGATGCGGAAGTCCTCCTTATTTTTGGAATAGTAATTCTTAAGTTCAGATTCGGTGACGGTAACAACATCGTCTTCAATTGAAGAATAAAGAATAGGGATGATGTCCATAGATCGACTGCGATTGCTAAGATTAAACCGCTCGCCCGCTAAAGCAGCTGGTTGGTATAATCCTAAACGAATAGCGGTGTTGTACTTACCGGTAATTCCGTCTTCGCGGAGTTGTCTTTCAAAAGCCTTCCACTGATTCCAGAAGTTGGCCGCATCCGGATTTTCAAAGCGGTTATCTTGCAAATCCATGATATACTGTTGCAAACGCGCCTCACTAAACTGACCACTTAATTCATCGCGAAAAACTGGCGCTTGCTGAATTTCCGGGTTGTTTTTAATGCGGTTATAAAGTTCATCATCGCTTACGGTAATTCCCATTTTCTCGATGTTAGCGATAAGCAAAACATCACGAATGAAAGCTTCCCATACTACGTCTGCAAACTGCTTACGTGTAACATTACGCAATGCCAAATCACCACTTTGGGATTTATAACCCTCAATCTGTAAATCAATGCGTTCACTGAACTCAGGAAGGTCGATGGAAACGCCATTTACCTTACCTACAAGTAATTGATTGCCGCGAATGATGGATTCACCTGAGCCAAGAAAATCGGTCAAGATAAAGGCAGCCATCGCAACCCCAATCGTAATTATAAGTAAACCAGAACGTTTTCTAATATTCTCCAACGTAGCCATAGGTATATATCTATTATGTTTTTAAGGCTGCGAATATACCAATACCAAACTTTTTTCATCAATTTTTTTTTAATGAAATTTACATTGATGAACTTTAACGAAAAATGCCTCGAAAAACTTTAGAGAATTTCATTAACTTTCCCTATATTCGCATGTTATAACGAAAACGATTTTGAAGCATCATAAGCACCTGACAACGCACATCATTGCACAACTTAAAAATTTTTGGTAAGAAAATACTTTCATAAAATTTTTTGACCTATATTTGCAACGAAAATATTTGTCAGTTTGAACTAAAGTGAAATCGCTTTATTACAAAGCTTAAGATGACTTTAAACACCTAACACGCCTAGAAAAAGTGAAAAGATTACTCGCGTTAGTTTTTATCATTTTTTTCGGATTACCATCCGTAAAAGCATCCCACTTGGTTGGGGGTGACTTTACGTATGAGTGTTTAGGTAATAACCTTTATCGGTTAAAATTAACCATTTTTCGCGACTGCAATACGGGAGTTGCTCCTTTTGACCAGCAAGTACCGTTTGGAATATATGAAGGCACCAATTTACTCTTCGTACGAATGGTTCCCATAACAAACTTTTACCCACACGTTCCCCTAACTCCAGATACATGCTCACCTCCCCCGCCTACTGTTTGTGTTGAGTATGCTGAGTACATTGATACTTTCACCCTCGCTCCCAGCCCACTTGGCTACAATATTTCCCATCAGCGCTGCTGCAGAAATAACGGAATTGTAAATCTTGTTGGTTCTGGAGCTACGGGTAATACTTGGCACACGAGTATTCCTCCTAATGACACGTTCTGTAATTCCACTCCTCAGTTTCAAGACTTTCCCTCTTTATTACTTTGCTACAACGAACCAATGGTAATTGAGATTCCGGTGATAGATCCCGACGGTGATTCCCTCGTTTTTTACCTGTGCGAACCCTTGATGGGAGGAGGAATGCAGCAAAATAATGGCCCGATGGGTATTATTCCCAATCCGCCCACCGCCCCACCCTATCTGAGCCCCGTGTATTCACCCGGATACACCGCCACTACACCAATACAAGGCACTCCACCCCCAACGATAAACCCTCAAACCGGCACAATTACGCTCATACCCGCACCCATAACTGGTTTATTTACGGTCGCGGTCTGCATAGATGAATACCGAAACGGCGTTCTTATTAGTACCGTTCAAAGAGAGATGCAGTTTGTGGTAGCCAATTGCGTTCTACAAACACGAGCCGGTATGCGATCACAAGCAGAATTGGGTGATTCAGCCACCTGCGTTGGACGAACACTAAACTTTAGAAATTTCAGTTCGGGAATGCAAACCGCTTTTTGGAAGTTTAATGACCCCGGCAATGATCCGCACGATACCTCCACCGCATTTAATCCCACGTACACCTTCAGCGATACAGGTTTCTACAATGTCATGCTTATCATTAATGCAGGACAAGGAATTTGCGAAGACACCGCCTACGGACTATTTGAAGTTCGAGATTCCGTAGATAATTTTTTCACCTACGGCCCGAGTCCTTGTCTAGATAAAGAACTTATTTTCAATTTAGATGGGTCTAATCTTAGTCCAAACGCAATTATCGAATGGAATTTTGGACAGAACGCAACACCATCAACATTCTCAGGACGAAACCCACCTCCAATTGTATTCGTTGACGACGGAAATCCGTATATCGTAGAACTTTACACCGAAGATTATAATTGCTCAAGTACGTATATCGAACAGCTGGATTTACACCCACCTATATCCGTGAAAATCGAAAGTGAAGGGGATATAGGCTGCTTACCCTTTGAGCTAGAATTTGTTGCAGACATTGAAGCCGTCGGTCCACTGGAAATATTCTGGGATATGGGCGACGGAGCCACCTACGCCAATCAGCGAAGGGTTTCGCATACCTATTCTACAGCCGGAACATTTAATCCAACTGTACTTATTCGTACCAGAAGTTTTTGCGTGGATACCATTTCGATAGAGCTTGAACCTATTGTTATCCAACCGAGTCCGCAAGCAAAACTCCGAGTTGACAAAAATCCCGTAACCGTTTACGAACCCGATGTGGTATTTTTCTCGGAAGCCAGCGATGATGTGATATATTCGGAATTGCATACAGGTGATGGCTGGATGGTTTCTCCCGTTCCCGATATATATCCTTACTCATACGACCCTGATTCAGCCATGTATGGCTCCTATTTTGTTGTTGAAAACGAGTTTGGCTGCACCGACACCGCCTTTATAACCATAGTTGTATTGCCAATCACCAACGTTTTTGTTCCTAACGCCTTTATACCGGATGGGAGCGGCAGAAACGACTACTTTAGAATTTCCGCATCCAACGTAAAACAATATACACTGCGAATTTTCAACCGTTGGGGCCAAATGGTTTTCTTCTCAGAAGACCCAAATTATCATTGGGACGGAACATTCAATGGAAGTCCTGCTCCTACCGGAGTTTATGTTTACAAATTAGAAGTGATTGATCATCAAGAGCATGTTGTTCAAAGAGAAGGCACATTGAGTTTAATTAGGTAAACCGAAAATTCGATATGAAGATTCTTATCACAGGCGGTACTTCAGGTATTGGTCTGGCCGCTGTAAAAATCTTAGCTCAGCAAAATCACGAAATAATTTTATTAGCCCGCAACCCCAAGAAAGTCGATTTTAAAGAAAACAATATAGAAATTGTACCTACCGACCTAAGTTCGATTAAGAGCATCTTGGAGGCCACCAAGCAAATTCGCGCTAAACACCAGTATATCGACGTGCTCATAAACAACGCGGGAGTTTGGCTTTTTGAATTTACCGAAACACCCGACGGCATCGAGCAAACTTTTCAGGTAAACGTAATCGCCCCCATCCTTCTAACCCAAGAACTTCTGCCTCTCTTGAAAAAATCATCCGCGCCTAGAGTTATTACCACATCTTCCGGATTACACCAAGGGAAAATCAACATCGACGACCTCGAGTACCGCCATGACTTCAGCGGGTTTAAAGCCTACCGACAATCCAAACTCTGCGAAATTGTCTGGACCAGGTATATGTCCAAAAAAGAAAAAGACATTTTTTGGGCTACCCTACATCCCGGCGTAATAAAAACGGACTTGGTGAGAACGGGCGGCTTCTTTTCCAAATTGTTTTTCAAAATTTTTGGGAAATCACCAGAAAAAGGCGCCGAAACAATCATCCATTTGGTTGAAGAAAAGCTAGAAAACTTAAAAAGCGGCGAATACTACAAAAACCGAAAATTAGCCAAGACCGATACTTTAGCGAGTTACGATCTCCGACTTGCACCACAACTTTTGCAAAAGGTTGAAAAAATGATTGAAAAGGCCAAGTCAAATGAGTAAAAGCGTCCTTTTATTCATAGCCAAAGGAGCAGAAGAGCTCGAAATAAGCGCCTTTACCGACGTCTTTGGCTGGAGTAGAATACACGGAATCACGTCTGTACAACTAAGCACCACCGGATTCCACAACCCCATTACCTGCGCGTGGAATCTGCAAATCGTTCCCCAGCTCTCTTTTGACCAAGTAAAAGCTGATGATTTCGACGCACTCGCCATTCCCGGCGGATTTGAAGAAGCCGGGTACTATGACGACGCATTTGACCCTCGCCTCCTCCATCTCATTCGAGAATTTCACCAAAAGAAAAAGCCCATAGCCTCCATCTGTGTAGGCGCTCTAGCACTAGGGAAATCGGGGGTACTGCGGCAAAAAAACGCCACCACCTACGATCTTCCCCCAAGTCACCGACAAAAACAATTAGCCGACTTCGGCGCCCGCATTCACCACACACCAATCGTAGTTGACGCAAACATCATCACCTCTACAGGGCCGTCCACCGCAATAGATGTTGCCTTTCGTCTGCTCGAAATCCTTACAAGCACCGAAAATGCAAATGAAGTGAGAAAGTTTATGCGGTTTGGGGGTGGGGCAAGAGGGGATTGATTTTACTCTACATTCGTAAAATAAAAAAACACAAACAACTCAAAACCATATTGAGCTGTTTGTGCTTTAATAATGAAAACTATGTATCTACAACCGCACTAGGCATTCGCAGACGTAGCAGCCTTTCTCGGCGCTCCGTCAAGAATCTCCTGACTTGCTTGAGAGGCAAACTTTGCGAAATTGTTGTTGAACTTTTCTGCAAGCTCATCGGCGACGCGGTCGTACTCTTCCTTATTTGCCCAAGTGTTGCGAGGGTTTAATACCTCATCTGGTACGTTAGGACAAGTTTGAGGAACATGCACACCAAAAACCTTGTGAGCTTTGAACTCTACATTATCTAGTTCACCATTCAATACTGCCGTAATCATGGCGCGGGTATATTTCAACTTCATGCGGCTGCCGATACCGTAAGGACCGCCAGACCAACCCGTGTTTACCAACCATACATTAGTGCCCACTTCCTTCATTTTGGCACTAAGCATTTCTGCGTAGCGCGTTGGGTGAAGAGGCATAAATGGCGCCCCAAAACAGGCTGAAAATGCAGTAACCGGCTCGGTAATTCCAGCCTCAGTACCGGCAACTTTAGCCGTGTATCCAGAAATAAAGTGGAAAGCTGCCTGACCCGGACTGAGCTTAGAAATCGGAGGTATTACCCCGTAAGCATCACAAGTGAGGAAGAATACATTCTTAGGATTCGCACCCAAAGAAGGCTTTTGAATATTATCGATGTGGTGGATTGGATAACTCACACGGGTATTCTCCGTAATATCCTTTCTCGTGTAATCAACCTCTTTCGTTCCATCTTTGAAAACGATATTTTCCAAAATCGCTCCCGGCTTGATGGCACGGAAAATATCCGGTTCCTTCTCCTCGGTTAAATCAATCACTTTAGCGTAACACCCACCTTCAAAGTTGAAAATCTCATTATCCGGGGTCCAGCCATGCTCATCATCACCAATCAGCTTGCGATTAGGATCGGCAGAAAGCGTTGTTTTTCCTGTTCCTGAAAGACCAAAGAAAAGCGCTGTATCACCACCTTCACCCACGTTAGCCGAGCAGTGCATGGGAAGCACCTTTTTCTCGGTAGGTAAAATGAAGTTCAAAGCCGAGAAAATACCCTTCTTGATTTCACCCGTATAGCCCGTTCCTCCAATTAGGATGGTTTTTTTGGAAAAACTCAAAATGGCAAAATTGTGCTGACGTGTTCCATCAACCGCTGGGTCTGCCTTGAATTCAGGCGCATTAATCACCAACCAATCATTGGTAAAAGTGGCCAATTCACTTTCCTCAGGACGCAAGAACATGTTGTATGCAAACTGATTACTCCAAGGATATTCATTGATTACGCGAACATTGAGGCGGTATTCCGGATGAGCACAAACGTAGGCATCACGCACATAAAGTTCTTTACCAGAAAGGTAAGCAACCATTTTCTCTTGAAGTTGATCAAACTTTTCAGCAGAAAAGCCAACATTGATATCACCCCACCATACTTGATCGTTGGTAAGATTATCTTCAACAATAAAACGGTCTTTAGGCGAGCGACCGGTAAATTCGCCAGTGTGTACAGCTATGGCACCAGAAGCGGCAACATCAGCCATTCCTTTTTCTACCGCTGCTTTTGAAAGCTCCTCTGGACTTAGGTTCCAATGAGCATTTGCTCCTTTAATACCTAACTGCTCTAAATACGATTTTTGAAGTTCGTTCATTTGGATTGTAAATTAGATGGAGCTTGGGCGAAAAAGTAAGTTCGATTTAATAAATGAAATGCAACAAAAGACACTTAATTACCAAGGTTTTTTCAACCAAAGAATTATGCAATCTTAAAAACTCATAATCACCTTCTGCAAACTCTTATTTTCGTTTCAAAGTCGCAAAAAACCACGACAACCATCCGGCAATAATTACTACTCCACCGATGGGCGTGATGGGAATTAAAAAACCGTATGCCACCCCTAAGTGCTTTAATAAAACCAAGAAAAAAATGGATCCGCTAAACAAAATAGCCCCGGAAAACATCAACCAGCCGGGTAATGAATAGCTCTTTTTTTGTATCAATTCGAATAACCCCAGCAATATCAAGGCAAAAGATTGGTAGGTGAAATAACGCACGCCCGTGAGGAATGATTGTAAAGATTGTTCATCTAATATTCGCTCTAAAGCATGTGCGCCCATCGCGCCAAGTATTACCGAAAGAGCCCCCATTATTACCCCGATTCTTATCCAAATCATAACAACTGAATTACTTGTGAACGAAATTGTGGATATATAAAAAATTCCTCTGACCAAGTTGGTAAATGCGGTTTGATTTGCTCCGGACAACTTTCCGACAAAGCTCGAAGAAGCTCCAAACGAGAAGGATCGTACTTGAGAATCCCTAATGACTTTGAAACATCCTCCGCCTCGCAGCCATTCGTTTTCAAATACTCTCGTAAAATCCGCATTCGGTCAAACTCAAAATCTGCCGCAGCGGCCTTTTCCCAAATATCAGCATAACTTTCTTCCTCGTCATCACCCTTTTCTTCAACAAGAGAAACGACCTCCTCAGTGCTTTCTTCTTCATCCGAATCAACATCAAAACCCTCATCGTTGGCTAGAGTGATTTCTTCCTCATTTTGCACTTGGGTTTCTTCCACCATTGCCATCAAAGTATCTGCCGGTTCAATAGTTCTGGGCAAAAGTCGCAAACGGTTTTCCGGAACATATCCCTCCTTATATACAACCGATGTAAAATTCTGATTAGACTCCGTATTTAAAGGACGAAACCAAACACCAGCTTCTCCCCTATTCCCTCTCGAAACTTGATATTTCATGTTTTGCTCACCAGCAGGAATATATTTACTTAGGCTATCTGCTTCCCATGCGAAATTTACCCATCCCCCCTCTGTGGGAAATGAATCAATCACCAATCTCTCAGCAGATGTTTGATGATAAGAAATGGGGCTTTCTGAGAAAAAAAACACCTTTCTCTCTTGACCCAAAAGGAGTCCAAAATTCGCAAGCAGTAAGCAAATCAACAGAATACGGTTTTGCATGTGGCAAAAATACACCTGCACTGCCAATCACCGCTGTTTTATACCTTCGTGCTACCATAAATTATCAATTTACAATAGCAAATGCCAAAACATATTGTCCTCTTCGGAGCAGGTAGATCCGCCACTCGATTTATTAAATATATACAAGATTTAGCCACGGAAAAAAAGTGGACCATCACTATTGCAGACCGCGATGAAGCATTGGTAAATCGCAAGGCTGGAGGGGATAAAAATACACGTGCGGTGGTGTTCAACCTCGACCAAACAGAGCTGTTACGCAACTTGATTCAGTCTGCCGACCTAGTAGTCTCCATGCTTCCGGCACATTTACATATTTCTATCGCCAAAGAATGTTTGGCCGCAAAAAAACACATGCTCACCGCTTCCTACATCTCCAAGGAAATGCTAGAGCTGCACGAGGAAGCGTTAAAAAACGACTTGCTTTTTCTCAATGAAATGGGCGTAGATCCGGGTATCGATCACCTTTCAGCCATGGAGTTGCTCGACCGACTGCGCGCGCAGGGAGCAACGATAACCGGATTTGAATCTTTTACCGGAGGCTTACCCGCTCCCGGAACTTGTGATGACAATCCTTGGAATTATTTTTTCAGTTGGAATCCGCGTAACGTGGTGTTAGCCGGCGCCGGCGGAGCAGTGAAATTTCGCCAAGAAGGAAAATACAAGTACATTCCATACCATAAACTCTTTCGCAGAACGGAGATTGTTCAACTGCCTAAACTAGGGCGATTTGAGGGATACCCCAACCGCGATTCACTAAAGTACCGTTCTGCTTATGGCCTGCAAGACATACCCACTATTTTCCGTGGCACCTTTCGTCGTCCGGGGTTTTGTCGGGCTTGGGATGTTTTTGTCAAACTCGGAATGACCGATGACAGCTACGAAATCGTCAACGACGGAAGCCTAACGCACCGAGAATTTGTCAACCTCTTTCTCGCTTTTCATCCCAGCGATAGTGTTGAGCTCAAGCTAATGCACTACCTTAATATCCCCCAGGATTCGGATATTATGGAGAAGCTGGAGTGGCTTGATTTGTTTTCCAACGACGCCATCGAAATGGAGCGCGCCACCCCCGCACAAATTCTCGAGTACATATTAATGAAGAAATGGACCATGCGACCCGAACAGCGGGATATGATTGTGATGTTTCACAAAGTCATATATAATATGCCCGGTGAAAACGAAAAAACCATTCACTCCTATATGTCTTATGAAGGCAAATCTGCTAATGACACCGCGATGTCGGATACGGTAGGCCTTCCTTTAGGCGTTGCTGCCGAACTCATCCTCGACGAAGTAATTACCCGACGCGGTGTTGTTCTGCCCGTCATGCCCGACATATACCAACCGATGTTGGAGAAGTTGAGGAATTACGGAGTGGAGTTTTTGGAGGTTGAAGTCTGAGTCGAACTTTAAAGAAGCAAACACTGTCCTTTTTTCGTGCTTTTCATGTATTTCGTGGTTCAAGAAATATTAAGCTATTACACAAAGGTATTCACATAGTTAGCAGCGCACGTTTGCTTTATGCGGTAATATTGAAATCGTGAAAAAAATAGCATTGTGAAGCATGATAACTTTGCTTCAAAAATATAATGAAAAAGCGGCAAACGAATTCATCGCTTACCGCTTTTCAATCCAAACCAAAAAAAGTGCTATAAATAATTTAGATTTAATCTGCGTGGACGTGCGCTTTTGCATGCGAAACATTCCCGTTTGCATCCTCAACCACAATTTCTAATTCATAGTGACCGTGACCAGATGGAAGGTTGATTGCTTTCGATCCCGTTAAGATATCCGCTAAATCAATCTCCGATACATTAGGAATTGGATCGCCACTCATATTCGACCTCCACTGTGAAGTACCCCACATTTCCTCGTAGATATCATCTCCATGAGAGTGGCCATGAGAATGCTCCTTGTAAAGACGAACCCATACAAAAGTGATATCGGAAGAAAGCGTATTTCCGGTGTTTACCTCAATGCTTCCTTCAACGCTAAGTGCTGTTCCAGGGGTTCCATCAATCTCACCGTCAACGGCATTGGTGATGGATACCGCGGGCGCATAGTCACGCTCAATCCAGAACTCAGCAAGGTAACTGGTGTTGTTGCTAAACGAAGTAATATTCCCCAAAACATCCGAAGCATCAATGCTAAAATGATACGGGCCAGCTAATACATGCTTGCCGGCTTCAATTACACTGTTGCTTCCTTCCCAATATACATCATCAAAGTTGCTATCAACGTTGATTTCTTTATTACCGTTGCCTTCGTAAATCTTACGATAATCCAAATGTACGAAGTCAGATGATGTACCACGAGCATGCGAATGACCATCAAAACTGTGGTGAATATCCACACGAGCTTGATTAATTCCGTCTTCATCAACCACTTTAAAGCGAACGTGCATGTGGTCGGTTGTAGCACGGCGAATTTCACCATTGCCGGGTCTAATTGCATCTCTACCTTCTGCAGGCATGATGCGCGGAGCCTGACGATCTACGGAATCATCATCGTCTTTACAGCCAGTAAAAACTACGCTGCCTAACACTAAAGCTGATAGGAGAAAAAAGGATTTTTTCATTTTGGTGATTTTTTTATTTCCTTGTTATTTGACAAACGACTACTTATTGCAATCGAGTTGCAAAAGTATGGTGGATTTTTTTAATACGCAACAATGTTGCAGTAATAAATAACAATTTGGCAAGATTGGCAGAATTATTTTTGCCAAAAAAATTAACATGCGTCTATTACTCATATTATCTATCTGCATTGGTAGTTTACAAATACATGCTCAGCGAAATAAAGCTCCGGAGCTACAGTCGGGCCCCATGCTTGGCTACGCCGAAATGCGCGAAGCCGCCGTTTGGATACAGGCTAAGGAAGAGGGTATTGCCGTTTTAGAATACGAAGCCAAGGGAAAAAAGCAACGCAGCGAACCTGTTGAATTAGTACGAAGAAATGCCTACGCCGCTACCCTGATTGCCGATCAACTGGAAGAGGGAACGACCTACACCTATAAAATATTCATCAATAACAGAGAGGTGCAAGCCAAGCACCGACAAAGCTTTACTACCCAGAAGCACTGGATGTATCGCACAGACCCTCCTCCATTTAGAATGGCTGCTGGATCTTGCGCATATATTAATGAGGAACGCAGTGATCGTCCGGGCAGGGCGTATGGTGGCGAATACAAGATTTTCGGTTCCATCATAGAGCAAAACCCCGACGCGATGCTCTGGTTGGGTGATAATGTGTATTTGCGTCCATCTGATTGGACAAGTCGTTCGGGCTTTTTGGAGCGTTACACCCACGACCGATCGCTACCGGAACTTCAACCTTTACTGGCACATTGTCCCAACTTCGCAATATGGGACGATCACGATTTCGGCCCCAATGATGCTTTCGGTGGATTTATACATAGAGAAACGGCCTTAGAAATTTTCGATCTTTTCTGGCCTAATCCAACCTTGGGATTTTTGGACAATAAAGCAGCTGTCACTTCCTTTCAGTTTAACGGAATAGATTTTTTCCTGCTCGACAACCGCTATTTCCGCACCGAAAAAACCGAGAAGGGCATGAATCAGATTTTGGGCAAAGAGCAGATTGAGTGGTTGATTCAGCAATTAAAGTTCAGTCGCTCGCCATTTAAGATGGTGGCGGTGGGTGGACAAGTGCTCAATACGGCTGCGGTGTACGAAACCCATGCTGTATATGCCGAAGAGCGGGCTTATCTCTTGCGCCGCATCGAAGAGGAAAACATCAAAAACGTGGTGTTTTTAACCGGAGACCGACATCACAGTGAAGTCAGTGTTTTGAAATTAAACAACGGAAACACCATCTACGACTTCACAATTTCTCCTTTGACATCCGGGCCAAATACCAACGTAAATGAACAAAACGACAATCGCGTTGAGGGCAGTTTAATAATGCAGAGAAACTTCGCAATATTAGAATTTGGCGGTACCTTTAAGAATAGAAGTTTAGTTGTGCGTTTTTATTCCGCAGAAAATGAGGTGTTATTTGAATACAAATTAAATGATAATTAAGTACGAGGAGCACCGAGTTCTATCTTACTTTTGCCAGCTCAAAATTCACAAATCGAAAATTACGATTTCATGCAAGGAAACAGAACTTTCACCATGATTAAGCCCGATGCGGTTGAAAACAATCACATTGGAGCTATTTTAGAAAAAATTGTTGCTTCAGGATTTAGCATTAAAGCCATGAAGTACACCCGTCTTTCCAAGAAGGAAGCGGAAACTTTTTACGGTATCCACAGCGAAAGACCATTCTTTGGCGAATTGGTTGAGTACATGACTTCTGGTCCTATTGTAGCAGCTATTCTTGAAAAAGACAATGCAGTTGAGGATTTTCGCAAGCTCATTGGTGCTACCAATCCTGCCGATGCAGCGGAGGGAACCATCAGAAAAATGTTTGCCACCAGTATCAGTGCCAATGCTGTTCACGGATCGGATAGCGATGAGAATGCTGCTATAGAAGGTGCTTTCTTCTTTTCACAAAGAGAAATTTTCTAAGAGCAAAATGAAAATTAAAAGCCGCTGTAATTCCCACAGCGGCTTTTTTATTTACAGAAATACAGAAAGCACAAAGGCTTAGAAACGTAGATTAAATTTAAATTAAGTTCATAATTGATTTTGACCGTTCAAAATTAGTTTTATATTTGCAGCGCTGTAATTTTTTATGACTTCAAATGATTTTTTTTGGTTTCATAGAAAATTAGCTTAACATAAAATTCAATCATTCAAATCACATAGTTGATTTAAACATTAACATCACAATCAAAATCACGCTCGAATGAAAAAGGTTCTTTCCATTTTTACAGTTGCCGCTTTATTAGGCTTTGGTAGCATACCGGCTGTTTACGCGCAAGAAGAAGATGCTGCTCAAGAAGTAGTTGTTGACGAAACCGAAGTTGGCAATGAAGAAGGCGAAGAAGAGGAGCAAGTTGAAGAAGAAGTAGCTCCTATTAATGTTGTTGAAGATGACAACGAAGCAGCTGCTGAGCGTGAGACTTTCCACCAAATTCTTAAGAAGAAGTTCATCGAAGGTGGTCCCGAATTCATGGGTATTGTACTTATCGTACTTATCCTTGGTCTTGCCATTTGTATTGAGCGTATTATTTACCTCAACTTGGCCTCTACCAACAACAAAAAGTTACTCAAAGAAGTGGAAGCTGCCTTAAATTCAGGTGGTGTTGAAGCTGCAAAGGAAGTTTGCCGCAACACTCGTGGTCCTGTAGCTAGTATCTTTTATCAAGGTCTTGACCGTGCCGAAGGAGGCATCGACGTAATCGAAAAATCAATCATCAGCTACGGTAGTGTAATGATGGGACAATTGGAGCGTGGTGTAAGTTGGATTTCGCTCTTTATCGCTCTCGCACCGATGCTTGGGTTCATGGGAACGGTAATTGGTATGATTGGAGCATTTGACGCCATTGAAGCTGCTGGTGATATTTCTCCTTCATTGGTTGCGGGAGGTATTAAAGTAGCACTTTTGACCACCGTATTCGGTCTTATCGTGGCTATCATTCTTCAGATTTTCTACAACTACATCATAGCAAAAATTGATAACATTACCAACTCTATGGAAAACGCTTCCATCGAACTTATCGATATGTTGGTATCGCACAATAAAGCCTAGTGAATTATGGAAAAGTTTGGAAACTTTGGACTTGTTCTTACTTACATACTCATAGGAATTAGCGTAGCAATCATCATTGGTTTTGCTCTAGTAAAAGTTGTTACTGACTTTCAAAAGTCAAAAAACAGCATCATAGGTTTGGGCATAATGCTTGTGGTCTTTTTAATTGCTTACGCAACTTCTAGTGGAGCTGATTACGTAAACTATAAAGCAGATATGGGAATCACCGAAGGCACTTCCAGAATGGTTGGTGCCGGTTTGGTAACCTTCTTCATCATTGGAGCTGCGGCTATTGTTTCAATCATCTTTGCTGAGGTGAGTAAGGCACTAAAATAATTTACACTCATGCCGAAAAGAGAAGCACCGGAAATTAATGCAGGGTCGATGGCGGATATCGCCTTCCTACTTCTCATTTTTTTCCTTGTAACAACTACGATGGATGTTGACTCGGGTATTGCCCGTAAACTTCCTCCTTACGATGAGAATCCGCCGGAAACGCCACCACAAATGGTTAAGAATAATCTCTTAGCTGTTTTGGTAAATGCCAATGATGAGATTCTCGTGAATGAGGAGTATATGGAGTTGCGTGACTTACGCGCTAAGGCCGTTGAGTTTATCGACAATAACCTCAAAGGAGATTGCGATTATTGCCAAGGAAGAAGAGATCCAAAGATGTCTGAAAACCCAGAAAAGCACATCATCTCCTTGCAAAACGACCGCGGAACTTCTTACGAGATGTATATCGCAGTGCAAAACGAGCTCACCGGAGCATACAATGAACTCCGCGACCGTTTAGCACAGAGTCGCCACGGAAGAGCTTTTAATCTTCTCAATGAAGAAGACGCAAAGCAAATTGCCAAGGATTATCCCGTAAATATTTCTGAAGCTGAACCTATTAAACTCAACTAATATGTCAAAGTTTAAGAAAAAGAAATCCGGTGGCAGTCCTGGAATCTCAACAGCATCACTTCCAGATATCGTTTTTATGTTGCTATTCTTCTTCATGGTTACCACCGTTATGCGAGAGGTTGACTTGAAGATTGAGAATAAAAAGCCTGCGGCAACCGAGGTTAAGAAATTAGAGAAGCGTTCTCTGGTTTCATACATCTACATCGGTAAGCCAAAAGAGCGTTTTCAAGCACAATTTGGTCGTGAACCAAGAATTCAGTTGAATGATCAGTTTGCAAGATTGGAAGAAATTGGGACTTTTGCTCACCAAGAAAAAGAAGCGAAAAGTGAGTCAGAAAGACCTCTACTTCAGTTTTCAATCAAAGCCGATTACCAAGTGAAAATGGGTATTGTGACCGATGTTAAAATGGAATTAAGAAAAGCTAATGCTTTGAAGATTAACTATTCAACGGAGAAAGGTGTTCCTAGAATGTTGAGATAGTTTTCAATGAATTATTTATGTCCCATCTACAAAACCTCCGAAGTAATCGGAGGTTTTTTTTATTCCTTAACGTGACTTAATTCACATAAAATCACAAATTTATAAATCAATGCGTCTGATAAGATTTTTAGTTGTAGTTTTGCCGCCGTTAACGCTCCGGTTTTTTTGAGCTGAGTTTTCCAATTTGTTTTCCCGCAGTCGATGTAAAAAGGGTAAGCGTTGAAAGGTTCTCCTCAAAGGTTGCAGAGCACATTTTCAACGTTTAACAAAACAAAAATGGAAGCATTCCACAAATTGGGACTGCCTGAACAGGTAGTATCCGCAATCGAAAAAATGGGTTTTACTGAACCCACATCAATCCAAGAAAAAGCAATTCCCACTCTACTTTCAGGTGATACTGATGTTGTAGCACTCGCGCAAACAGGTACGGGAAAAACAGCTGCTTTTGGATTACCTCTAGTTGCTCGTATGCAACACATTCCTAATCACATTGGCGGACTTATTCTTTGTCCAACCCGCGAACTTTGTTTGCAAATTACTCGCGACTTACAGCAGTTTAGCTCACAAATGGGTAAGCTTAATGTTGTGCCCGTCTATGGCGGTGCAAACATTGTTGAGCAGATGAAAGACATTCGTCGTGGGGCGCAAATCGTAGTTGCCACGCCAGGTCGTATGGTTGACCTTATCAATCGTGGAGCAATTAGTCTTGATCAAATTGAAGTTGTAGTACTCGACGAAGCCGACGAAATGCTCAATATGGGTTTCAAAGACGAATTAGACGCTATCCTAGAAACCACTCCAGCAGACAAAAACACTTGGCTTTTTTCAGCTACCATGCCCGCTGAGGTTGCTCGTATAGCCAAACGCTACATGACAAATCCAGAGCAAATCGCTGGTGCAAATGCCGGAACTTCTAACGCGAATATCGAACATACCTACGCTGTAGTTCGCGCAGATGAAAAGTTTCGCGTACTTCGCCGTATTATCGATGCGACACCCGAATTTTTCGGTATCGTATTTACACGCACCCGTCGTGATGCCAAAGATGTAGCAGAAAAACTTATAAAAGACGGCTATCGCGCCGACGCCATTCACGGTGATCTTTCTCAGGCCCAGCGTGAAATGGTGATGCAGCGCTACCGTAATAGAAACCTTCAACTCCTTATTGCTACCGATGTAGCAGCCCGCGGAATTGACGTAAGTGACGTAACCCACGTTATTCACTACCACCTTCCTGATGAGCCTGAAAACTACACACACCGTAGTGGTAGAACTGCTCGCGCAGGTAAAAGTGGTATCTCAATCGCCCTACTTACATCGCGTGACAAAGGGAAAATCAAGATGTTTGAAAAATCTGCCGGTATGCAGTGGAAAGCCTATAACATCCCTGAACCAGGAGATATTATCTCTGCAAAAATGCTTGGCAAACTGGAGCAGCTTCGCAATGCGGAAATCAACCCCGAAATTGAAAAACTCCTCCACCCCATGCGTGGCGACCTCGCTCATTGGGATGCGTACGACCTACTATCTAAAGTTCTCAGCGATGAGTTCCGCAGCTTAGTTGGATACTACAAAAATGAATCAAGCATCAACAACGACAATAGCCGGAAGACATCTGACAATGCGGTGAAGCTATTTATCAATCTTGGAAAATTTGACCGTATCAGTGAAAAGGAGCTTGAAAACTACCTTATTGATATGGCTAAAATCAAAGCCAGTGATATTAGCTTTATATCGATGAGAAAAAGCTACTCCTTTATTGAAGTGAAAAAAGGAGCAGTAAGCAAGTTAATCAAAGCATCTATGGGCGCATACTACGGTAGTCGTTCCGTAGTAATCGAAGAGCGTGACGATGTAAACCCTCCACGCAGAGGTGGCAGCAAAGGCAAAGGCGGAAGTTTTGACAACAAAAAATCTTTCCGCGATAAGAAGTTCCGCTCAGAAAACAGAAAGAGTGGGGCGAAAAGGAAAAGAGTAGCCCGATAAGCTAGATTGAGCTAAAAAAAAACAAAATGATATTTGCGAAATTTTAAGAAATATATTTTTCATTGAGGTTCAACAGTATCATTTTGTTTTTAATTTCGCGTGCTGTTAGGAATAATAATTATCTAAACTATTTTCATTATTCCTAAAGCACGATTTGTTCATTACAACCTGACACTCCTGTAAATTTGAAGGACACGATTCTTAGGAAGTTTACAGGAAAATTAAAAACCAAAAAAAACCATGAAAAAAATTCTCGTTTTTTCATTTCTTGCACTATTGAGCACCGCCTGTGTTTCTAAGAAGAAATACACCGCATTAGAAGGCCAACACAAGGAAACCTCCGACAAGCTTAGTCAGGCTCGTTTGGAATTGGCCGCTTGCCTAGATGATAAAAAGAAAACATCTAGAGAAATTGAATACCTACGTAGTGTAAATTACAAATTGGCTGAAAACGTGGGTGAGCTTTCACTCCTTTCTCGTCGCGAAGCAGAAAACTTGCAGCGCTCACTTGAAAGTATTCGTGAAAAAGATCTGCAGATTCGCACCATGCAACAGGCCATGAACAAAAAAGATTCTGTTACTTTAGCATTGGTTACCAGCTTGAAAAGTGCCATTGGCAACCTCGATGATGAAGACATCAGTATCAACGTAGAAAAAGGAGTTGTTTTTGTTTCTATCAGCGACAAATTCCTCTTCCGCAGTGGAAGCTTCGCAGTAAATCAGGCTGGTCGCGAAGTTTTAGCTAAAGTTGCCAAAATCATCGAAAGTCGTCCAGGTTTTGAAGTCATGGTTGAAGGTCATACCGACAACAAGCCTATCAGTACTGACTGTATGGCCGATAACTGGGATCTTTCTGTAAAACGCGCCACAAGCATTGTACGTATTCTTCAGGATGACTACAGCATTGCTCCAAGCAGACTAACTGCTGCCGGTAGAAGTGAATACGTACCCGTTGCAACCAACGAAACCAACGAAGGTAGAAGCGCCAACCGCCGCACCAGAATCGTTATTATGCCTAAACTCGACGAGTTCTATGGTATGATTGAAGATGAATTAGCAAAAGCGAAAAAATAAATCTCCACGAGATTAATAAAAGCACGAACCGCCTCAAATCTATTGAGGCGGTTTTTTTATACCTGAGCGTTTCTTGTTTCTATTGAGTAAAAGCAACAAACTTCCTTTTAAAACACATCCAAGGTAGTAACATTGTCGCATGCCTTACCCTCTTCATACTCTTTCGCAAGGATTTCGAAATCTGAATCATTGGCATCGTAGTAATGGCAGACCAGCCGTGATTCCTGAGCATGCCAAACAAATCAGCAACAACCCCGAAGTCCTACTGATTGGATGGGATGCCGCCGACTGGTCGTATATCGAGCCTTTACTTGCCAAAGGATTGATGCCCAACCTACAAAGCTTGATTATTGAAGGCTCAAAAGGTCCACTCAGCAGTATGCGCCCCATGCTCAGCCCGATGCTCTGGACAACAATTGCCACGGGAAAGCGACCATTTGAACACGGAATACACGGCTTCGTAAGCACCAATGAAAAGGGCGAAAACATTCCCGTTTCCTCCGAAATGCGCACGGCACCAACGTTCTGGGAGATTGCACATCACGAAAAAAGAAAAGCTCAGGTTGTGGGCTGGTGGCCCTCCTTCCCTCCGGAAGAAATTAATGGGGCAATCATATCTGACCGACTTACACTTTCTGGCCAATCGGATGAAAATGCCGTTCACCCAAAAAGCATTTTTCCAACAATAGAATTACTGACAATCAAGGAAGAGCACATTGGCCCAGATCTCATTGCTCCTTTGTTTGAAAACTGTCCGGAGCCCCCCAAAGAACTCGTTGCCGTTGTTCGGCGCGCCATTGCCCGAACACTCTCCACACAAATGTACAGCACGTGGTTACTGGCCAATTCCTCCACCGACATACACGCGGTGTACTTCAATTCGCTCGACCATTTTCACCACCTTGGATTACGCGAATACCCTGAATTTGCAGGGATAATTACCAATGCATATCGCTTTTACGATGCCCTGCTTGAAGGTTTGTTGGCCTACCGCGGAGAAAAGACCAATACCCTACTTCTTTCCGACCACGGTTTTTTACAATCCAAAGACCTTCTTCCAAATTTACCCGATGACCCCCTCGCTCCCGAACGTGACCACCATCCCTTGGGCATTCTACTCTGTCACGGACCTAAAATCAACCCTAGAGTAAGTATCTCCGGGGCGAGTGTGCTCGACATTACGCCAAACATCCTGCATTTACTCAACATCCCCGCCGACGAAGGAATGGAAGGACGAGTATGGAGTGAGCTGTTTCAAGCTGCTCCATTGAAACGAATATCAACCTGGAAAAAAGCACTTTTACCCAAAAAAAATATTGGCAAAAAAGATGAGGAATGGCTCAAGCATCTGCAAGAACTGGGGTATGTTTCCAAAGTCTTAGAGAAAAAATCAGAAGTATTAGTTGAGAATACTTTCCAACTCGCCCGCAGCTATGCCGAAGCCAACAGGCATTTTGAAGCATTGAGAATGATCGAAGCTCACATAAAGTTTAAAGCTCCACTGCGCTACGTGATTTTTGCTTTAGACCAAGCATTGCACTGCGGGGAAATTGAAAAATTACAGAAATGGTGGGATGAGTTCCATGAAAAATTACCAAAACACTTGGAAGCTCTATTCTTCGTGCGATTAGCCATTTTAGCCTACGATTTTCAAAGCGCAAAAAACGCCCTCCAAGAAATTCCTCCCCCACCGCATATCAATGCGGCTTGGCATATTCAGCTCGCCCGACTTTGGATGCAGTGCAGAGAGAATAGGCAAGCAAAAACCGAGGTTCTCAAAGCACTTGCCCTTCAGCCCAAACACCCAGATGCACTGGTGTTGAACGGTTATTTAGCATTTACGGAAGAGAATTGGAACGAAGCCTTAGTTTCCTTCCTCGACGCAATAAGCATTCGTTTTTTTGCCCCTAGAGTACACGCACTTATTGGACATACACTCCTAAAACTCAATCAACCGGAAGGGGCGAGAAACGCTTTCCAACTCGCCGCTTTCCAAGAGCCAAAAAACGTTAGTCATAGGCAAACTAAACAAAGTGAGGAGAAAAAAACCGTAATCGTAAGCGGCCTCCCTCGCAGTGGCACCTCCATGATGATGCAGATTCTCCAGAAGATGGGCTTTAATGTATTCACGGATAAGCAACGCCAGGCCGACAGCTTCAACCGCGATGGATATTTTGAGCATGAAGAACTGTTGATGCTAGCTCATCGCCCAGAATCAGCCTTTGAATTTTATGGTAAAGCGGTAAAAATCCTGAGTCCTACTCTACCCTCTCTTCCACCATTTTTTCCAGTGTACGTAGTTATGATGGAAAGAAGTATCGATGCAGTGATAGCGAGTCAGATGAACATGCGGGGTAAAGACCAGTGGCCGCTCGACTTAGGCGAAAAAATGCAAGACATACAGAATCAAGCCTTAGGTTTTTGTGAAAGCGCAAATACTTGGATAACACTCATTCGTGTTCCGTACGAAAAACTCGTAGAAAATCCCGAGTTAGAATTGAAGAAATTGGCGAATGATTTAGAAGTACATTATGACCCGAAGCTCGTTGAAGTGGTAAAGCCAAAGTACAAAAATTATTAGTTATTGTTGATGCGCTATTGGTTGTACATTTGCAATTAAATTCAAGATTCACTACCGAATTTTACACTGCTACACAATTTACGGATTCAACCAACTATGGAAAAAAGTATCTCTGAAAAGCTTACTCAATATTTAGGAATAGCCGCGGGTATTACCGCAGGTGTTAGTTCTCAAGCTCAAGTTCTCTACCAAGACTTTGGGCCAAACGGAATCACTATTGACAAAGACACGCTGTTTCCTATCAACCTCAATCAGGATACGATAAACGATTTTGCTTTTCGCACGCGTTTTGATTTTCAGATAGGAATTGCTACTTTCGATGAGATTTCTATTTTACCATTATTCAGCACGGCAAATAGAATTGCTGGTGATACACCTTTGAACTACGCCTACGCATTCAAACTTGATTTCAATACCGATATTGATGCCAACCTCGATTGGCTTGGTGCGTTAGAAGAAGGTAGTTTAAGCTTCGCTCGCAATGGTCAATTCATATACAATGACTACTGGAACGGAGGCGTTCAAGATCAATTCTTGGGACTTCGCATTCGCATCAACGACAGTTTGCACTACGGATGGGCGCGCCTCGATGTTGCTGCCGATGGTAAGTCATTTACGCTAAAAGATCACGCGCTAAATTTGAAGCCAGAGCAACCACTAAATACTTCCTATTTAATTGGTGTAGATGAGCATGAGTCAATGGCCTTTATTGTAAATCAGCGTCCGGGTGAAATCTGGATAAAAGCCGATATTCTCCAGCAAAATGCTCGCGTAGAATTATTTGATCTCAACGGAAGAATCATTCATCAAGGGGAAATTCGTCCACAAGACATCCATACCATTAGCACGCAAAACTGTCGCGCGGGCATGTATGTATTGAGAATGTACAACAGTGATGGTCTTCGGGAAAAGAAGGTTATCGTTCGCTAAAGCCTTATGGAACGGAGGTTTTCTTAATCCACTTTAATCAACAAGTCTGGTTCGACGACGTTAGTTTGTTGGTATTAATTCATAAAAACAAACAACATGTCAGAACACACGAATTGGTCGATTGATCCTACGCATAGCGAAGTAACCTTTAAGGTAAAGCACTTAGTTATTTCAACCGTTACCGGGTATTTCCGCAGCTTCGAAGGAAAGCTTCAAGCGGCTAGTGAAGACTTTGATGGAGCTTCAGCAGAATTTCATGCTGATATCAACAGCATCGACACCAATGTTGCCGATAGAGATGCTCACCTAAAATCAGACGACTTCTTTAATGCAGAAAAATTCCCGAAGCTTTCATTTACCAATGGAAAATTAGTGAAAAAATCCGATAGCGATTTTAACTTAGAAGGAGATTTAACAATTAGAGATGTTACAAAAAAAGTAACACTTAATGCCGAACTAGGAGGTGTAATGGTTGATGGTTATGGTCAAACCAAAGCGGGTTTTGAAATCAGCGGAAGCATCAATCGCAAAGAATTTGGATTGAAATGGGACATGGTTACCGAAGCTGGTGGCGTGGTAGTTGGCGACAATGTTAAACTCCAACTAAACGTTCAATTTACAAAGCAGTAAACTCCCACTCATAATATACCAACTTATACTCCCTTAGTTGGTAAAATAAGCGTCCGGTAATTTTTTTATCGGGCGCTTTTATTTTTATGTGATTTTTCTTACTTTTACACTCTGAAAAAATAAAGCCATGGAAGAATCATACAGAAGCATAAAAGCATGGGCCGAAGACGACCGACCGAGAGAAAAGCTGCAACTGAAGGGGCGAACAGCTTTGTCAAATGCTGAATTAATTGCCATTTTATTAGGAAACGGCACGCGGGGTTTGTCTGCCTTAGATTTAGGAAAAAGCATTTTACGCTTAGCAGGGGACGACCTCCACACATTGGGTAGATGCAGTATTGAAGACATCTGTAAAATAAAGGGAATTGGTCAGGCGAAGGCCATTACACTTATCGCGGCTTTGGAGCTTGGGCGCCGGAGAAAGATCTCCGAAAAAATTCTTGCCTCGAAAATAACCTCCAGTTCCTCGGCTTTTGAACACCTTCAACCCTTGATGATGGATCTTGACCACGAGCAGTTTTGGGTTCTATTCCTCAACAATGCCAATCGGATAATTGACAAAGTTTGCATCAGCAAGGGTGGATTTACCGGAACAATTGTGGATGTACGCTTGGTATTCCGGGAGGCTGTTTCACGAAAAGCCACGGGAATATTAATCAGTCACAACCACCCCAGCGGCACATTGAAGCCAAGTGATCAGGACATCAAATTAACCAACAAAATCCGTGATGGTGGTGCACTGCTCGATATCCAACTCATTGATCACCTTATTCTGGCTCAGGATAAATATTATAGCTTTCGGGATAATGGGATATTATAAAAAAGTCGGGGCGTAATAAATACACCCCGACTAAAGCTCTCGGACTTTCTAGACAGCCCCTACATCATTTTTTCTCTAATCTGCGCCTCTATCTGCTCCGCCAATTCCGGATTATCCGCCAACATATTTCGTACGGCATCTCTACCCTGACCGAGTTTAGAATCGTCGTAGCTGTACCAACTTCCACTCTTCTTGATAATTTCGTACTCAACCCCGAGATCAATAACTTCACCCAAACGAGAGATACCTTCACCGTACATAATGTCAAGCTCGGCAGAGCGGAATGGTGGTGCAACCTTATTCTTCACCACTTTTACGCGAACGTGATTACCAATTATTTTATCGCCATCCTTTATCTGGGTTGAGCGACGAATATCTAAGCGTACAGAAGAGTAAAACTTGAGAGCATTACCTCCGGTAGTGGTTTCGGGATTGCCAAACATCACTCCAATTTTCTCACGCAACTGATTGATAAAGATACAGCAACAGTTGGTCTTACTAATACTTGAGGTAAGTTTTCTGAGAGCTTGCGACATCAAGCGAGCATGTAAACCCATTTTGCTGTCGCCCATTTCTCCTTCAATCTCACTTTTGGGGGTTAAGGCCGCAACGGAGTCAATAACCAATAAATCTACTGCACCAGAGCGAATTAGATTATCAGCGATTTCCAATGCTTGCTCCCCGTTATCGGGCTGAGAAATAATTAAGTCCTCGGTTACCACACCAAGCTGTTCGGCATAAAAGCGATCAAAAGCATGCTCCGCATCAACGAAGGCAGCTATGCCTCCCGCTTTTTGCACCTCGGCAATGGCGTGTAACGTAAGAGTGGTTTTACCCGATGATTCTGGCCCGTAAATTTCAATTACCCTTCCTTTAGGATAACCACCTATTCCTAAGGCAGCATCTAAAGCAATAGAACCTGAAGATATCACTTCAACGTTTACTACAGGAGAATCCCCCATACGCATTACCGCGCCCTTTCCATAGGTTTTGTCTAGCTTATCCATCGTAAGCTTTAATGCTTTCAATTTAGCGTCTTTCTCGTTACTCATGTTATTTGGATTTAAAATTCTTCTGCAAATTAACTACAATTTTTCTTACAAAACAAGTTTTTGTTTAATCTTTTTCAAAATCATTGAATCAGATAAACCAAAACTTTATTCTCTGGTGTGGTGGTGATTAAATACTTTGAAGGCCCGGCATACAAACGTCCTATGGTAAAACGAGCAGATCCATAAACAGGAAATCCCGGGACGAGTTTGCCTTTAGTATTAAAAATGGAAATCTGCTCATTGTTGGAAGCGATTGCCAAGATGCGTTGTTCGCCATCACCATAAATCATTGGTCGGCCACTAATATCTTCTTGCATTTGCACTTTAAATGGGAACACCGGATCTTTTACCAAGCAGGTTTGACCAGAGAAAATAATCATACTTTCGCCTTGAATATGAAGATCTGGTAATTCGGGCAGGCCACCGGGCTTCACCTCATCAATTTTTCCACTGCTGAGAATACTCCGAAGTTTAGAATCGTTTGTGAGTGCGGTTAACTTAATCGTTTTTAGCTCCGCATCCACCTGAACTTGATATTGGGAGCTATTATCTGCGGGTAATTCTATGACATTGGGAACACGCAACACACCTCTGCGATCGGTGATAAGCGCTTTTCCATCATCACTAATAAATACCAGATAATCTTTGCTACCCGCTACAAAGTGCTGCGCCTGACGGGTCATGATTCCCGAAAGCTCGGAAAGTTCCCAACCTTGTACATTTTTAGCTTCCTTATCCCAGTTATACACTTTTTTTCCGCTAGCAAAAACGAAGCGGTAGTTTCTGGTTTTATCGTAATCAAAAACCGCGAGTGGTGAAGTAATCGTATCTGGTAATTTCTTGGGAAAAGGAGCTACTGGCGCGCCATTTCGATCTAGAATTACAATTTCTTGTTCGGTAGCAAAGGCCATTTGTAGTTTGGCATTTCTAAACAAGTCAACTTGCTCAATATCACCGATTATTCTTCCGTTCAACTTTCTTTTCCACAATAGAACTCCAGAAGTTGAGTAGTAATAAAGCACGTGGTTGTTATCCTGAACCGCAATTTCTTTCTGGTTGTTGTAGTGGTTTTTTAGCAAGAAGGGTCCTGCCACGATTTTGCCCGGAACATCAACACTCCAAATAGGCTTTACAACTGTTTCCACTTCGCTTTGATAAGAAGCATAAATGCCTGTATAAGCCATTTTATCCTGTACTAAATACTGCAAACTCACGTAAGGGGTATGTTCGCGCATCTCAGTTTGACGTTTGGCAAAACTCGCGATAGCCTTAGGCATAACGTCGGTAAGCATATCTGAGCCCGGCATAAAAGTCACCTGAATGGAAGCTCGATCGGGAATTTGGGATGAGAATTTTTTGTAGGTGGGAGAATTTGCCAAAGTCCTATTGTCGAGAACATCATTGATAAAGTCGGAAATCACGTCTTCATTGGCTGCATAAAAGACTCTGTTTTCATAGAGCCACACAAAGTTGGCTTTAAATTTCTCAAAGGCTTTACCCATTAGCGGCGATAGCCAACCGAAATGCGTTGTTTTATAAATTTTCTCTCCACGAAAAACCTGCAAACTCGTCGTATCAACCAAAGGAAGGTGCGCCTGCCAAAAGTCGCGCTCGGAACGTACCTCAAAATAGGCCACACTTTTTTCCTTGCCCGCTTGGGAAGACCCCATCCAAACCAGACCATATTCTCGATCGAGCCAACGCAAAAAGCTGCTTTCAAAATCAATCTCGTATTTTGCCAAAGCTTGATCAATACTGCGCTTTTTCCCTTGATCAACGCGGTATTTGTCAAACTGTCGATAATAGGTCATAAAATTTCCCACCGAAACATTCATCCATAATGCAGCGGAAGTAGGCACAATGACGTCGGACGAAATTTTTTGGGGCTTAATTCCACGAAAAACATCTAAATAATAGGAGGAACTATCGCCCAGATTACTCAAGCCCGACAACAAAACACTCTGGGGCGAAATGCGAACATCAAGGGCTGTCCACTGGGATATCCCCGTCAGCTCTGGAAAAGTCGTTCGCAAAAAAGAACTCAACCACCCCCCGGCTTCAGCATACTGGACGTAAACATTAGCATGATCACGATTCCCCGAAGTTGAGCGAATTTTTGTAAATGAAGCGTCTTTATCCAATGTATGCTCGGCAAACAACCGACGAAGACCACTTTCGATCAACACTCTATGCACACTAAACAAGAGTACGCCTTTCGCCCAAGCAAAATACATTTTCCCTTCTTGAGCTTCAACTACTTTAATGGTAAATTCGTCGTAGCGATCAGAAGAAAGAACGGAAAGTTCACTGAAATGCGTCCACTGCTCTTCTTGAAGTTCGGTAGAAATAATCCAACCGTAGGAGCCTTTACCAATAAGTTCAAGTCCGGCAAAAATTCGTCTGCCCGAAAGGAAATTCTCGATGTTATCCAAGGGGCTAAATAAGGGCTTCCACGAATTGTTAAGTTTCACCCAAGCTTCATCAGAACCGAAATGCTCGTGCCAAGCGTTGGTCTCAACCGCTTGCTTCAAAGCAGAAAAATTACCCGTTTCTACAATCACGGCAGATTGCATCCCAAGCGCTTTAATTGCCGAGACAGAACTAGGCTTTTCCGGCTCGCAAGAAATGACTAGCAGCGCGACAACCGAGGCGACAACGACCAAAAAAAACGTAGATTTCAATACCTTATGAAGCGGCATACCTATTTTGATTATCACACAAAAGTACAGTTGATAATGTAGGTTTTGAAGTTTTGTTGATATGTGTTACTCACAAATTATCCACATTTTTACTTCATAAACAAGCGCTATTATTTGGCCTATATAGTGTCTGTCTATAAAGTCCGAGAGCTTCGTTATGCTCGGTTGAAAAAAAGGTCATTTACTCCATCACAGAAACGTTGCGTGCAGCGCATCTGCATCGAGAATCACTTCTTTAAATCTGCGAGTGCGGGTCTTTTGGTTGCGAAGCCTACCGACAAACCGATGATTGCTCCGAATAAGCCACCAAAGAAAATGTCTGCGGGATAATGAACCCCGATATGAATGCGGCTATAGCTCACTACAATTGCCCAAATAAGCATCATTCCCCAGATTTTTTTATCCGTAAGAATACCCACAAAAAATGCTAGGGCGAACGTGTTGGAAGCATGAGAAGAAACAAATCCGTACTTTCCTCCGCAACCTTCCTTTAGTGCCCGGAAGAGTCCGTCTAATTCAGGATTGTTACAGGGCCGCAATCGCTGGAATGTTTCTTTGAAAAGCTTCACAGAGCCTTGGTCGGCCAGCAAAACCATTAGCGCGAGTCCGCCAAGCACCCACAAATAGCTTTTACTTGGATAACGCCTATATAGAATCCAAAACAGCAATAAATATAGCGGAATCCATACTTCCACTCGGGTAACAAAAAGAAAAAATCCGTCAAGTGCTGCGGGTGAATTATTATTCATCCACAGAAAAATCTGCGTGTCGGCTTCATTAAACCATTCAAAAATTGCCATCATACTGGTAGTGATTAGGGAGTGTTACTCGACTTCCACATTAATGCGCTTCCAAAGTTCATCTTTCAGGGCTTCAAGATTATAGCCACTTACCGCAGAAATAAAAATGTAGGGAACAGGGAGATTTAGTTCAGCGCGCATCTCCTCCATCATAACCTCATCGAGCATATCGGCTTTACTGATAACCAAAAACTGGTCTTTATGCAAAAGATCGGGATTAAATTTTTCTAACTCCGAACGCAGAATTTGGTATTGAGCGGCAATATCGTCGGCATCGGCAGGAATGAGATATAGCAATACCGCGTTGCGCTCGATGTGTCGAAGAAAGCGGTGTCCAAGACCTTTGCCTTCGGCAGCACCTTCAATAATTCCGGGGATATCGGCCATGACAAAAGACCGGTAGTCGCGGTAACTAACGATTCCCAAATTTGGTACAAGCGTGGTAAAAGGATAATCGGCAATTTCAGGTTTGGCGGCACTTAATACGGAGAGCAAAGTTGATTTTCCGGCGTTTGGAAATCCTACTAGCCCAACATCCGCCAAGACTTTTAGCTCAAGTACAACCCAGCCTTCTTGCCCTTCTTCACCCGGCTGAGCATAACGCGGGGTTTGGTTGGTTGGCGATTTGAAATGCGAATTTCCCAAACCACCTCGACCACCTTTTTTAGCGATAAGCTCCTGACCATTCTCGGTAATTTCCCCCAGCACCTCGCCAGTTTCGGCATCCTTAGCTAGAGTTCCAAGAGGAACATCAACATAAATGTCTTCCCCTTCTTTTCCAGTACGATTATTTTTGTGTCCATTCGAACCATTTTCAGCCCGAATATGCTTGCGGTACTTGAGGTGGAGCAATGTCCACATCTGTTCATTCCCACGTAAAATGATATGACCGCCGCGTCCACCATCGCCACCGTCAGGCCCTCCTTTGGGGATATATTTTGCCCGATGCAAATGCGCGCTTCCGGCACCTCCATTTCCGGAAGTAAGGTGAATTTTTACGTAATCAATAAAGTTGGCACCGGCCATAATTCAAAAAGCAAAAGGGTTTATAATTGATCGATGACGGCAGTAAGTCGCTCGGTAATTTCCGGGATACTACCTACCCCATCCACGCCATGAAACTTCCCTAAATCTTGGTAATGCGCCTTTACCGGCTCGGTTTCGTTGCGATATACAGCAATGCGATTCTCGATTACCTTAGGGTCGGCATCGTCAACACGGCCTGAGGTTTTAGCACGTTCGGTTAGTCGAACTTTCAATTCTTCTTCTTCTACTTCTAAGGCGATAAGTGCGGAAATAGATTGACCCTTTGAAGCCAAAAAGGCATCAAGAGCCGAAGCTTGCGCGGAAGTACGAGGAAAACCGTCGAATAAAAAGCCACGGGCAGCAGGGTGTTTGTTAACCTCACTTTCTAATAGCTCAATTGTCAAGCTATCCGGCACGAGCTTACCCTGATCCATAAAGGCTTTTGCCTTTACACCTAACTCTGTATTGTTCTTGATATGGAAACGAAAAATATCTCCGGTTGATAGATGTATTAGAGAATATTTTTCTTGAAGAAAAGCAGCCTGCGTTCCCTTTCCCGCTCCGGGAGGGCCAAATAATATGATGTTTAGCATTATGATAAATTTAAAGTCGCAAATTTACGTCTTAAAATGGTGACTAATGGGCATTCCCACAAGTTTTATGGCAACTATGCTAATAAATAAAAAACACCCCTAAGGAAAATCCCTAGAGGTGTTCTTTTTCTACTTTTTGGTATTTACAAAACTACCGAACAATAATTTTCGATGTACCATAATCTTTATCCGCACTGTAAATGTGCATAAACAACATGGTGCTATGGCTTACTCCTCGCAAGTCAAAATCCAACTCGTTTCTACCTTCAATAATACGGGTGCGTTCTTTAGATACAATACGACCGGTGATGTCTTTGATAACGATATCCACATTCTCGTCGGTTTCACTGTACAATAAGCAAGTGAACTCTCCTTGAGATGGATTCGGATACACAAAGAAATCATCTATCATGGTATTCAACAAGGTCTCGTAGCCCGCAGGTGCCGTTTTGGTAAACTTCACATCACTCACCACAAAGTCCAAATCATTGGTGCCCGCCTCGGATGCCAAGAACGTAAAGGTCAACAAGGTTAAGTCATCCACACTCATTTCGCCCTTCGAACCTGATGATTGGAAGTGTGAGAAAGGAATATAAAATGTTTGCTCTTGACTGCGAATGTTCAGCGTAGTTTTAAACTGCTCTCTCCATTCGGTGATGGATGATTTAACCAATCCAATATCCATCAACCCACTTCCTCTAGCGGTGAACGCAAGATAAGCGTATTCAGAATAATCAGCCGGACGGTTACCCGGAAGCAATGACTTATAAAGCGTAATATAGTCGTTATCCGTATGGATTCTCAACTCAACATTACGATGAATAGGGTATTCCTCATCATCATAAACGCGGTCGAAATCGTTGAAAACAGTATATTGCTTAATAACGGTGTAGTCTTTATCGAAATCCATTCCCCAGTTCCCATCTGAATGATAGAACGCGTCTTGAATATCACCGTTTACTTTCACCAAACCTTCATACTCATACGCATCCTTAACGTTGAGCGAGAACACTTGCTCGTACATGGAGGTCAACGGATTATATCTCTGAGCGTAACCATTGGTCTCGCTATAGTTCTCTTCCATGGTAATCTCGATACAATTCCCCGGCTCGATGCTGTGGAGCGTAAGATTCATGTACTCGCGGTCTCTTTCAATTTTTGAAACATAAGACAACGGAAGTTCTGCACTCGTAATTTGATCCACCGGAAGGAATGAACGCAAGTTATCCAAGATATCTTTGGTCAACTTCAACGTATGCTCAGGAAGAACCGTCCATACTTGGAAGTTATACACCTCATTAGAAGGAACGTAGTCATTAACAAACCAGCCCGATTGAAGTGTGTATTCAGATTCATTGGTGTTCTTTCCAATGGCAAAAGAAATTGAATACTCAACCTGACCGTCTCTTTGCTGTAAAACTTGCATCAACATCTCGTAGCCATCAATCTCCACTACGGATACGTGTAAAATCTCCGCGCCTTTCAAGCGATCGCAAGATGCTTTGGTGTGGTTGTACACTCGGTTAAGCGTTTTTACACCTAATACCACACCTTGGGTTTTTCCCTGAACCGAGAAGTCAACACTCAGTACTTCGTGAGCAATGGTGTAGTCCAAAATGTCGGTGGGAGAAGTAATATGCGCAACATCGCCCTGAACCATTGAAGACGGGAACATTTGTGCGAGTCCCTGCGTGGTGGTTTTTAATTGCTGACGTTGTTGGTTAAAGATTAAAGCTTCCGATTTTTCCAAAAATGTGGGTAAACTTTGAACCTTACGATTTACGTACACTTTAGAAACCGCATCGCCTAAACTCTCACTTTCGATGGCGCCGTGATAACCAGAGCTCACATCTTCTGTAGCGATACTAAAGTTAACCAGTACTTCACTCTCACATCCGTTCTGATCGGTAACGTGCGCTTTTACTTGGTAAAAACCGGCGGCGGTGAAGGTGAAATCAACTTTATATTGATTAGGAAACAAATTGTTCGCTCCTCCTACTTCTTCCCAGTGGATGGCGGTGAAATCGGCACTATCAGCTATTACAACCTCCTTGGTTACAGATCCTGAACCACCGGCTGTGGTAGATTGAGTTGGGGTTGGAACATTGGGCACAATTACCGTGACTTGCTTTACTATGTCATCATCACCATGAATATTCTCGGCTTTCAAGCTTACATCATACACACCGGGATTGGCATACGTCTTTGTTGGGTTCATCTGCGTACTGGTTGTACCATCGCCAAAATCCCACTCGTAGGTGATTGGCGCACTTGCTTGATGAATTTCTTTGGGAATACAATCGATATTACCCATTTTAAAGTTGAAGTTCATCTGAGAGTTTGCCGGTGGGTTTGCTCCTGTCCAGGCAAACTTCACTTTACCCGTAATATTCAGTCCACTTCCTAAGGCTGTACCACTAAAAATGTGATTGATGGTTGTAGAAGATGCGGGGTTTACCGCTCCAAATGTTTGAGCAACGGGGATACCATTTACTTCAATATCTGTTAAAACCAAGGTGGTATTTTCCGCAATACGTGCGTAAAGCCAAATACCATTAATATCACTTGGATATCCAGCGGCATCGGGGTCAAGCTTCATAACGCGCTCGCCTACTCCGATATTGATATCGCCTAAAGTGTAAACAAACTTATCGTCGCCAGTGGCAGTGGGATCATACACTATGCTAAAAGGCAGCTCAACATCATTCTGCCAAACGAATTGTCTTTCTTGATGAATTGTGTAAGGAGAAACATTATGAATGTTTAATTCATGCGTGCCGTTGAGTGCATTATTACCAGAACGACCTTCGGCAGAAAAATAAAGATCATTAAACAATGCTTCTACCTCTTGAGGTGTAGCGTGGTCGGTGACATTTAAATCAACGCATTGCTGAGTTTTACTAAGATTGGTAAACGCAAAACTATTACCCGGAAGACACTGATTGGCGTCATTAACAGTGAAGTCAGCTGTAGGAGCAACACCTACTACTGGGGGAGGTGCTGGGGTGGGGGCAGAACCGGGGATGCTGCCTTCAAAATTAGCTTGCACATTAGCTCCTCCTTTATGGTGGAATGACTTACCTACAATTTGTCCGGTAATTTGCCCTTGATTAGAAACCTTGGTAATATCAGCATAAGGAGCTAAGATGGATCCCCAAAGGGCATTATGACCTACAATATTAAGCTCTGTGGTATTGGGGAAATTGTATATAATATATTTGCTAGCATCGTAAGCAACACCAGCTTGGTTCCATACAGTCCAATTGAAAGTTCCGGGAGCATCGACGTTGATAACCAAAATACGATTGGCATTTGGTTGTTGATTATACGTAAAAACACTAGGGTTATTAAGATCTGCACCGGTTAGATTGAGATAATTCACCCCATTTGACAGCTCAATTTTCACTTGACTGGGCAGACCTGTATTGGGAATGGGATTATTGTTAGGGTCAGTAAGAGTAGCATTATGCGTACCTTGCGCAATATTTTGAGAAGAGCTTCTCAATGACTGAAATGCCGCGCCAAAATCAAGTAAGCCTCCTTCAAAAACGGGGTTATTATTTACTCCGACGTTTAAATGCACAGACGTAGCCTGCATGTGAATTCTTGGAGTTGAATTGTAATTTGCGTTAGGCGTAATACGCATAGGGGAAGCCGCGTTATTCTGATCAAAATACCAAACTGTTGAACCGGTTCCGTCACCAATTTTCACATAGTTATGTTGATTCACATGAACCTGGTTTCCTGATAGGTACTGAACTTTCCCATCGATCAATAAACCGATTTTTACTCCATTGACTTCAAAAGTACCGTAGTGACTGGCAGCGATATAATTTCCATCAATAAGAAAATCGCCTCCCATTGCCATTGGGCCTTGGGTTTGAGCATTATTACCTACTTTAATGATGTTTTCTTGAAAAACGTGAAAACCTTGTGTTGGATCAAAAGGATTTTGACCAAAAACGGTGTTTGACACGAACAAAAACCCGAAAAGGATTTTACTTAATTTACTTATTTCCATAAGATTTGATTTGAAAGTTACCTTAACATTTAAGGATTTGCAAAATTAACAAAAAAACCTTATCAACAAAGAATAGTTGATAATTAAATGTATTTTGTTTTCAATTGAGTAAAAAGAAACTAATTTTTTCAAGTCAAACAAATTCAATCTCGTTTCAACTAATTAAAAAAATCTTCTTGTAACACAAATAAAAACTAAACATTTATTACTAGGCATAATCCGCGCCTAATTCCAAAAACAATGTTTATCAACAATTTAAAAAACACTGCTCCGTAATTATTTTCCATATTTTAGAACAAGTTCCATAAAACAACAAGCCAGTTTATTAATCCACTTTCAAAAACATAGTTCAAGAAGAGGGAAGTAAGTCCCATAAATGCTTAATACTATTAATGGGTTTTCTACTGTCGGCAAAATTAAAGTGAGTACTAAAATTGTTTTATGACTTTGGTCACAATAAACCTTTCCAATTTGATAAGCAATCACGAGTAATAATATGACAAAATACGCAAAAAATATTTACATCAAAGTTCAAACTTTCCACTACCTTTGTATCGCTTTTGAAAGGATTTAGACACATGATATCAGGTTTAAAAAATGATTCAGTCGCAACTTCCTAATTCAACATATCATTTAGTTGTGAGGGGAATAAAATTTAATCGAAATCTCGCTCGCGCATATAGTAAAACCATATTGGGTTTAGCAATTGCGCTAATGATTTCTAGTTGCTCCAAAGAAGAAAATTTACCATTGGTGAGAACCATTGGGGCAACGGATATTTCCAGACATTCGGCTATTGTTCATGGTGAGGTTATCGACGATCGGGGATCTTTTATTAGAGAAAAAGGTATTTGCTTTAGCGTAGATAATCCCGAGCCAACTATTGAAAATAGTAGAACGCGCGAAGGCACAGATGCGGGTGAATTCGCGAGCGTTTTTGGGGGCTTAGATGCTGGTACACTTTTTTACATCAGAGCCTATGCCACCTCCCAGCAAGGTACTGGATACGGAAATATTTTGACTTTTAGAACACTCGAAATCCCTGGGCAAGTTAGCTCAATCGTTGACGAAAGAGACGGTAAGACTTACCAAACCAGAGTTTATGGAAATGCCATTTGGTTTACAGATAACTTGAGCTATCTCCCTGAAATCAACCAACCTTCTGTAACCGCAACTGCACCAAGATACTACGTTTACGATTATTGGGGAGTCAATCCGCTAGATGCCAGACAAACCCAAGCCTTCAACACTCATGGGGTTTTATACAACTGGACCGCCGCTTCAGGGGCTTGTCCACCTGGCTGGAGATTACCTAATTTGCAAGATTGGAAAGACTTAATTGCTTTCTTTGGTGATGAAAATGCTGCTGGAGGGAGACTAAAAAGTAACGATCCTCAAACATGGGACTTTCCCAATGAAGCTGCCAATAATGAGTCGGGCTTTCGTGCTCTACCTTCAGGCAAAATGCTAACCGATGAATTAATATTTAAACAGTTGGGTTCTCACGCATACTTTTGGGTCGCTGACGAATATGAACCCGACCGTTCCTACGCTCATGCTTATAAGCTACGCTATAATTCAGGAGCGATTATGGACACAGTAAACATAAAAAGTGATGGTTTTTGTGTTCGGTGCATAAAAGAATAACGTAATTTACATACGTTTTCTTTACAAAATTTTTTTTTAACCATCATCATGCGCACTATTGTAATATTGCTAATGATTGGGTGTTATTGGACCAACGCTCAATCCCTAGCCATAAATGAATTTATGGCCTCTAATCGAACGACCCTAACTGACGAAGATGGGATTATGAGGATTGGATAGAACTTCATAATTACGGTTCGGACACGATTAGTCTAAACGGTTTTGGATTATCGGATAACGTAAATCAACCTTTTAAGTGGGTATTTCCAAATGTAGTTATTAAACCTAATGCATCGGCGTTTTTCAATTTGACTGGCACATTTAACACAACGCTCAATGTTTCTGATACTTTGGCCGGCTACATCACAATCAATACGGTCGATATAAAAGAGGGAACGATTGGTGTACTAAACCAACCCTACCCGTGGAATGGGGTGTACTTCAATGATATTCCGATCACTTTAAAAGCCAAAGCAAATCCGGGCTTTATTTTTACGCATTGGTCTGGAGATATCACCAGTACCAGCGACTCTATCGTACTCAATCGGGATACCGATTTACAAATACAAGCGAACTTCATCAATGATACCACTCCAATGGTTGTTCACTTTTGGATGTTTGACAATAATTTGCCTAATAATACGCCCTTAGATAGCATTCAGTCAACCTATACCGAGCGAGGAAATCATGCGAGTATTAAGTACACATCTTGTTTACCAGGACATCCTTTTACCAGCAGTCACCAAAACTGGAGAAAAGCTTCTTTAGAGAGAAGAAATGCACCTACGTCCATAAATTATCGTTCTCAGGCCAACAATGATTTACCATTCGCATCTACTGACATGAGAGGCGTACAAGTAAAGCAGCCTTTTAGACTTTCAAACCAAGAAAACACCTTGGTATTTGAAATTCCTACCAGAGGATATAAAGACATCATTTTCTCTTTTGCTGCCGAAGATGCGGGAGCCGCAGAGTTTATTGAAATTGATTATTGGAATGGCAGCGATTGGTCACAAGTAGGACTAGATAATCCACGAAGACCACTAGGAAGCACCTACTCCGCTTTTGAATACGACTTTTCAAACGTTAGTCAGGCAAATCACAATCATAAGTTTAAAGTACGAATGCGCTTCGACGGAACCAACATGACTGTAAATAACGGAGATAGAGTTCACCTTAATAACATTGCAGTAGAAGGGAAAAATACACTTTCTGTAAGCGAAGCCTTCACACCAACGTATTTTACCCGAGTTTTTCCCAATCCAACAGAAGGAAGTTTGAATATTGAAGCCAACGAACGCATCGAATCGTTTCAAATTCGTTCCTTAAATGGGCAGGTTGTCCTTAGCGGCGAACCAAACGCAAACAAAACGCAGGTAAACATTGAGGCTTTACCACAGGGAATGTACTTTGTTTTGCTTCAGTTTAGACAAGGTTCTAAGGTTGTGCGGGTGATTAAAAATTAATTACTCCCGCTCTCTAAATCTGCGTTTTTCTGTTTCATCAATAATATACCCTCGTTGATTGGATTCCCCGTCAACAAGTTCTTGAATTCCTCCTTTCTCCTCTTGCTTTTCAAGGTAGTAAAGGGTTTCGTAATCACGAACAACAAGTTCGTCAGGAACAACATTGGTCTCGAAATATATCTCGTGATATCGAGCTTCTGTGTTGGCAATAACGGTGGTATAAAACTCCACATGACCAATATTCTTATTGCTATTATACTCCATTTGAATATTACCAAAACCGTTTGCACCAATCACTTTTGGATACTTAACTACCAAACAGCCGCATGAGGTGAGTACATTCAATATTCGGATTGGCTTATCCGTAACATTCTCTACCTTCACCACAATGTTTAACTTCTCGCCTTGAACAACGGGAAAATATTTTCGATACGGATCTTCAAACACGAGCTCATCAAAATCAACCTCCACGGCTTCATCAATACTCGAAACAATTCGTTCGCGCTCATCATCACTACCTCCACATCGCGCAAATAATATAGCTGTAAGCGAAACGAGTAAAATCGCAGAAAAATGATTAGCTATGTACTGTCTTGTTTTATTCATAACAATATCAATATGCGAATATTTCATCACACGCGATGGATAAATCTTGATAGCGGGCTTGCTTTTGAATTCTAACAATCACACGATTATCAGCCGCTCGAATTCGTATTGGAATTTCAAAGCACTCTTTAGTAGGCTCTCTGGCTTCATTCTTTGGGGGTATCTGCACCTCAAAAACTCTCTCCCCAACAATTACCTGAACACGCTCTGGCAAATATATGCGATGCCTCGGATGATTAAGGAAACAAAGACTTATTGTTGAAGCTTCAAAAATATCTCTGCCATTAATCTCAATATTTAAATCTGGAGCCACAGAGTGAATCATCCAATTGTCGTTGAAGTTTAAAAAACCAATAGCAGCATCGTTTAACATAGAAACAGGATATCCGTCATCCAACCTAGTCCTAGCAGTTAAAGTCTTTCCGTATAGTCTATTTCTATATGGTTTATTCAAAATGTTTGAATCCCAAAAACGAAGATAATCTTCATACTTTAATTCTGATTCATTCAGATACTTCATTCTGGTTATCCGAATATATGAAGACAGTCTATTTATAAGCTGTCTTGTTTCATTACTAGCCTCAGCTACAAAGTTTTCATCAATTCTATTGGCAAAACCAAACTCTCCAATTCCAAAAACTCTGCACATTTCTGCTCTTTGATACAGCAAGGCAGTTATAATATTATTCAACTTCTTGATTTCATCAATTTCCAGGTTATTGACAATTCTTAACAACTGATTAATAATATCCTCTAATTCTGAAACTTCTAAATACTTGCGCAATGCTTGATTCCAATTTCCGTATATATCTAAAGGATATCGATTATTAATTGCCCTACTGTCTATAGTCTTGTAATAATCTGCCAATACAGGACCTGTTACTGGATACTTCGCATTAAAATGAATATCTATTAACCGGTCAACATTAACATAAGGGTCTTGAAGCAACTGAGAATACACAAAACCTTTTAGACCGCTAAATGCAGCAAACTCTGATTCATTTCCGTGCATAAAAACTCCCTTAATACCATTTTCATAAAAAAATTGTAGGTTCTTTTGCTGAATGCTAAGTGTAGGATATGACTCGAGATAGTTATCAAAATTAATGGCGTAGTCCCATAAATACATCTCATTCGTAATACGTTTCCATGCATCTATTACAGACTGAACTTTTAGCTCTTCCCTTGTACCTAAATAAACAATTCCCTTTTGAAAGTCCATGGTGCTAAGCATAACCCCGACGTTGGATTCAAGCTTAAAAGGCGGTGGGGTTTTCGTAGAAATGTAAGCCGTAGAGAAAAACTGATGTTCGGGTAATCGTTTAGCGATACGATTTACCATTCCAAAGACGGCAGGACTGGCGTTATTTGCGGAATTACCAGCACTTATACATCTTTCGCAAGTACAAACCATGGCGTTATCTTCGGGCATAATCATAAACCGATTGGGTTTCTCCCATTCAGATTTAATTCTTTGCACCGCTTCAACCAAGGCATTTTCAAGCTCTGGACTGGAAAAGCAGAATTGATCTTCCGTTTTTTCGCCATTCACAGTTGCTAACATATCACGAGTTACCTCGACATGTGTGCCAATGCTATGCCCCCATATACCCCAAACCTCATCAAGCGTTTGGGTATGGTTCCAAACCCTAAATCGTTTATCAAAGTTATCGGTAAAGTAGGGTTCGCGATAATCGAAAGCGATTCGTTTGCGTTCCCGCAACCCCAAAGGAACAGATATGGTATCCACATACTTTGGCGTGAACCTACTCTCAACCCAATTATTAAAGTTGGCAAAATAAATAAAAAAATGGTGGATTGCTCGATAGGTTTCATCTTCGTTTGAAGACCGTATAACAAATAGATTATCAACTTGCTCAAACTCGAAGAAATAATCGGATAGCGTACCTGGAGTTTCAATGACAATTGCCACCTCATTACTTCTTATGCCACGTGTTACAATACGCGGTGAAGTATTTGTAGCCTTGGAATAAATATCTACAAAATACTCGGCAAACTCAGTGGCGCTTTCATCATTAATTTTAACAACGGGTGTATTATTCGGACTATGTATTATAAATCTCGCTGGAGATTGTGCTTTGCAGGAATGCAAAACGAAGAAAATAAATAATAGGTTTATAGTATTGCGCATGATAGACATCACCCATTAAAAGTTTGTGGTAAGTTGCAAAAACAACATATACTGGTTTACGTAATCCGTTGAAGTCACCCTAAAATTATACCAGTTCCCCATAATGGTTAATCGATTTCTATACCCAAAATGACGAACATAACCACCTCCAACCATGGTATTAACATAGGTCAAAAAGGTATTAATTTGAAAATCGAGCTGTGTGGCTTCCGGCACTGTCCCAAATGAAGCCATTGCTATCATGCGATCGCGCTCGTTATCAAAGAAGAATGTACCTTGAAAAAGAATGTTATTGTAAAACCTTTGTTGGTCGTAATAAATACTCAATCGCGTATTGAGTGTTACCCTATCATAGCGTCTTTCTAATCCTCCCATTATTGCCCAGAGGTTACGTTGATCTGCCAAACGAAAATAACGCAAACCAAATTCGGCCGACCAAAATTTATCTAACTTTTCAGTTATCATGGCCATTGCTTTGAACCTAGGGAAAAACTGATTGGCCAAACCCACGTTGGCGAATAATTCCGTTGTTCGATTGGTAAAAGTATGATACCAATCTACCTCTCCCTGCCAGCCAATACCATTTCTTCGAGCAGCGTAGTTAACTCTGAAAACGTACGTGTTTCTATCCTCAAATCTCACATACTCTGCCGTGGCAACGGAAGTCATGAAAAATAAGGTTGAATCAGAGACTGCTCGTAAATAAGCAATACTGAATTCATTCTTCAAGAGTTTCGTGCGCAAATGATCCATTCTACTTCTATGCAGTTCTATCTCAGCACAATTTGGAACATAACGCTCATAATATTCCAATGCCAACTCGTATTCACCTAATAACTCAAGTATAACTCCCTTTCTAAAGATCAAGGAGTTATTATCTGGTCTGCGAGACAAACCAGCATCAACAACTTCTAGCGCTTCTCCATAACGTTCTTGAGCAATCAAAATATTGGAATACTTAAGTGTAGCTAAGGTGTCAGATGGCTTTATATCCAAAATCTCAATGTAAATATCCGAAGCCTCTTGCCATTCACCTTCTCTATCATGCTTTCCTGCTTTCACGTGCAACTGCTCTATATAAGAATCTCGAATAATGGGGTTATAAGGATAATCAACACGAAGCTCTTTTAGGATACTAACTGATTCATCCGTTCGATCTGCATCCGCGAGTACTCCCGCAAGTTTCAAACGAAAATCGCGCGAATTTGGGAATTTCAAAAGGGCATCATTGATTACGGCGATAGCTTCATCGTATTCACGCATACTTAGTAAAGCATTTACCGTATAGATGTAAGCCAACTCATTATCGTCATATTCCAGCAATAAATCGTAACCAACATTCTTAGCTACTTCATATTCCTCCTTCTCAATGAGCTGCTTTAGGTAGGCTACCGTTACGTCATTGTACAAAATCTGAATATCTCGACTCGCTGGATTCATGGTATGATACAATTGGGCAAGCTCATAAGCACGCTCATAATCGCCCATTTGCGCAAATAAATCTACGTGTAAGAGAATATTACGCTCATCATTAGGGTATGCTTTACGCATATCCTCAACCAGACGCTCAGCTTTGGTAAATTCGCCTTGATCCATGTAAATACCAATGAGATATTGCTTCGCGTAATAGCCGTATTCCTCATGGTCTTTCATCGACTCAAAAGTCACAATAGCCGGCTTATAGTTTTTATTTTGATACTGGTCTCTGGCCTCTTCAAACTGGAATCGAAGGTGTTTATCGCGAATATCAGTATCCTGTGGATATGCTGCGTGTAACTTGGCTAAGGTTGCTCTTTGCCCTTGTTTATCGTTCATCAACTCATATAAATACAATTGCTTAGTCAACAACTCTTTACTATTAGGATTTGACCTTAAGCCTTGAGAAAGAAGTTCTTGTGCATTACCATAATAACCTCTAGATAAAGCCGTATTCAAGAGATATGAAAAAACCTCTGAATTTCCAGGGTTAGATGTATATACCTGACTATAAAGCTCATAAGCCTCTGAACTTCTTGAATATCTAGCGGCTTCGAGTTTCAAATAGTTAAGCAGTTGAGCATTTTCAGCAGATGGATAGCGCTCATTTCTTTCTCGAACAAGCTGAATTGCTCTACTATACTGCTTTTGCTCTTCCAGAATACCTACACGTTTTCTAAAAATTTCGTTATCTTCAGGTAAATAATATCCTCCTAACTCAGCAACTCTCAAGGCGGCATCGTAATCACCCATTTTTTCGTAGGTGTTAATTAAACTGAGATAAAGTTCAGGGTCAAGCTTATTCACTTCAATAGCAGACTCATAATTTTTAGCTGCTTCCAGTAAGTTATCGGATTTACTGAGCTTACGCGCTTCTTCGAGCATTAGATCTTGGTAAAGCCTTCTTGCATCTTCATCATTTGGGAAAACTTGGTACAAGCGCCTAATCAAGCGATTAGCTTCAACTTCATTCTCCATTTTTCGGTAGAGAAAGACCTTCTTTATCCAAAGGGTTTTAGCATAAGGTGTAAATTGCAATAATTCATTGGCATAACAGAGCGCACTTGAATACCGCTCGTCGATGGTTTCAATGTTCAATAAATAATGTCGTGCATCAACCCTTCCTGGGCTTTGCTGCAAAACTTCTTGGAGAATAATTCTAGCACGAACCAACTGGCCAAGTTCCATATAACATTTCCCTAGATACTCCTTTATATCCATATCTAACGGAGTCTTCTTGAGTGCTCGCTCACAATAATGGGCAGCCAGAGCATAATTTTGGTTTTCATTACCTGCAATAAGCGCCAATGAATATAATGAGTCTGAAGATAACTCTTGAGCCTTCAAACCTTGGAAACCACTACCCAAATAAAACAAAAAGAAAATGAGAATAGGAATCTGCTTTAGCAAAGAGCAGGAAGAAACACTTCGCCCAAGCAAAAGCTTACTTTCTCGATAGAATAACCTAGAGGTTTTCTCTGAAGACACGGTATAATGAGTTTGATTCAAGTTATTTCGTTTTTCTAAATAAGAGTAGATTCAAAGGCTTACAAAATTAATCCAGTTATAATAAATCCAAAAGCAAAAATTAAACACAATCATAGCTCATAGTTACTGCGTTTTGAGTTCAACGTTTTCTTTTAACTGTTCAGGAGGAGCGTCAGCTAGCTTTTTCTTATCATCATCAAATCCTTGGCGAGTCATCGCTCCCCACTCTCTTTCACGAGAGGTAAAGTAGTTAAAGTACCCTCGCAAGGCGTTAAACACAATCAACGGGTGATACAAAAAGGGTTCAAGAAATGAAGTGAGCCAAAGACCGAAAGTCTCCCTCGTAGTTTGATATTGCTTCTGCACGTAATTATCGAAATACAATACCATAAACGAGATGAAAATACCAAAAGAGTAAGAGTAAAAGAATATATACCAGAAAAGCTCCCAGTTTACATCACCCTTGAGAACCAAGAAGATGAAGTAAATCAAACCAAGAGCCTCAATAATTGGAGCTAAGAACTCGTACAGAAAAACAGCTGGAAACACTACCATTCCGAGTCTTCCATAACGTGGGTTCAAGAAAATTTTCCGGTGAACCGCGAAAAACTGAGCCAAGCCCGTTCCCCAACGCGTCCTCTGGCGACCAAATACATTTACGGTTGGAGGGCCTTCCGTCCAACAGCAAGAAACAGGAATATATTCGATTTTATAAGGCTCATTATTGTTAATCATATACGAAACCACCTTGGTCATCATATCCATATCTTCAGCGTGAGACGCCCCGTCATAGCCCCCGGCGTTTACCGCAACTTCTCTTTCGTATAGCCCGAGCCCACCAGAAATATTCGGTACACAGTTAACCAAACTCCACCCCATTTTACCAAACAAGTACGAGCGCAAATACTCAATCTCTTGAAATCTTGGTATCAATCTTTTTGGTGGCCGCACACGCTTGATTACCCCTTCTTCGATATCACAGCTATTCGACATGCGTAGTGTAGCTCCTACACCTACTACACGAGTACTCGACTTCAAAATTGGAGTAATCATTTTGGAGAGTGTATCCCTAGCAAGAATACAATCTACATCCGTACATACGAAATAAGGATACTGTGCCGCATTGATACCCGCATTTGACGCATCGGCTTTTGTACCACCATTTTCTTTATCCACAACCGTCAAAATCGCGTACTTCGGATTTGTTGACTTTAATACCCGCTTAAAAGGCTTGGTCTTAATCTTTTCAATATAAGCAAAATCGGTTTCTTCTAACTCAAATTCTTCAATCAATAAATCGAGCGTTTTATCTTTACTACCATCATTTACAATTACAACCTCAAAGAGCGGATAATCCAGAGTCAAGAGCGACTTTACGTTAATGATAATCGTTTTTTCCTCATTGTAGGCTGGCGCCACTACCGAAATCCCCGGCGCTAACGGAGAGTTAAGAATCATATCTTCATCAAACTTCGAATTATATCTTCGGTATCGAACGATGTTTATAAATGAAGAAAAGCCTAAAAAGATGTATAAAAGAAACATCGAAGAGGCATAAAAGGAAACGTAGTATTCAAAAAAGTTATAACCTTGCATTAAACCTGCTTTTTAGATTTTTTCCCACTGACCTTTTTCTTAAGGTCTTCCATCACCAATTTTCTTGAATTCTCAGTTTCCATTTTTTGATTCGGATCCATTTCAAAAGCAATACGCTTAATGTTCGTTCCAATTAGACTATTTTGAGAATGTTCAAAAATAGTTCTTTCAAACCCTTTAGCACTCAAACGTCGCTGCTCGAAATACTTGCGTGTATCATCGTTGTAATAATACATAACCTCTGCGATCATTCGCTTGGTATCTAAGTTTGAAGATTTATCGAAAATCTCTTTTAAAAATTCCGAAGCCTCTCCTGAACGAATCCACAATATTGACTCAATAATTGAATTCTGAATCTCATTGGGTTCATAGTAATACATATCAATAAATATCGGCTCAGCTTCCTTGACGCGCATTTTCCCAAGCGCAATGATTGCCTCTTTACGAACCAATGACTCACTACTCTGAAGTGCTTCAATTAAAATATCAATGGATTCTCTTTGATTAAAATGCGCCACCATTCTAATACAAAACTGCTTTTGCGAAACTTCATCGGTATATTTAATCCAGCGACCAAAATCAGGTAAATTGTCTTTATGATGAATCTCAAATTGTTTTAAAAGCGAAATTTGTGACCACTGATTTAATTGGTTACCTGCGGCTTGTTCAAAAAATTTAAATGGCTCATTCTTACTTACACCAATGTAGGAAATACGAGACTCATTTTTCAAAATATTGTCTTTACTATACGTAAAAGGAAGGATTTTCGAATCCGAAACGGTAAGTTCAAGATTAGACATCGTTTGAAAAACCCGTAGCTTATCACGCGTACTAGAAAAATCTAGACGTTTCTCAAAATAGTTGATAATCTGAAGAGCCGCAACTAAACGGTAGTAGTTAACGGTTTGCACGTAATTCCGATCCTCTTTCACAATCGACTCTAATGCTGCTGTAATAGAAATATACTTCTTTTTGCTCAAACTCCCGAACCTTTCCACAAAAGCATCGTTAATATCCGCAAGTTCTATCGGCTCGTCCTTGTCCAAAATTGATTTAAAAAACTTAACCAAATCACCACGCAAATCCTTTACAATTGTCTCTCTCTTTTTGATGTTTCTTCGAAGCAAAATGGTGGAACCCAATACGAAAATTGCAAAAGCAGTATTAATGAAAATGAAAATGATAGATACTTGAATGATAAATGGATAGGTAGATAAATTTATCCAAATATTCTCAAAATAATTGACCAACTCGTACCACCAAGTAACGCCAAAAATAGCCATAAGACCTACGCCCTTACCGGCTGTAATTAAACTAAATAATGATAGTGAGAATATATCCATGGACTCGTATCGTATACAAGTACAAAGATAAAGCAAATAATATTAGTAATCAGAACCAAGAAATAATTATCAATTAAGATTATTTCGACGAAATAGTACGTAATAATCTGTCGGAATCGCAGTCTTATAGAATTTCATAAACAACCACTACTTAGAGTCAGTCCATAAAGTCATAGTGGCTG
>JBHYFA010000007.1:0-48994 GCA_051859825.1 Schleiferiaceae bacterium | reverse complement strand
ATGTATATAGTTTTTTTATTGCCTAAATAATTTTCGATGAACCATTTAGGAGTAGTTGTTGTTTTTTATAACAGGATTTTAAAATGCTACTTCCATTATTTCCTCTTGAGCTCTTTTTACTGCCCGGAGAAAAAATAACTTTACACATTTTTGAGCCACGCTACAAGCAGTTGGTTAAAGATGTTTTATCCTCTCCCGATAGAAGCTTTGCTATCCCGTTTTTTTCGATTATAAACACTGGCAACTTCGCTTCGGTAGTTAAAATTACAAATGCATACAATTATAATAGACTAGGAGAGTGCGATATTGATATTACGTGTGAGGATGTGGCAATTATTCAAACTTTCCAACAGTCACAGGATATTAATCTTTATCCCACTGGAGAAGTTTTATTATCGTCTTTGGAAAAGAATGTGCCTCTGCCACTAGAGTTTTTCAGCGACTACTATGGCGAAACTTTTTCTGTACTCGACGCTACAAAAGAAAAGCTTACAGTGCTAGACTTCTTTCAATCGATGAATCCTAATGTTATGGATAAACTTGCTTTTGTGAGTAAGCGAACGAATGCCGATAGAGAAAAATACGTTTTACAATTTGCAAAGTATTTTCAGAATATTTCTGAGCAGGAATCAAAAGTTTTTGAGACTATATATCTCAATTAATCCTTCTGTTATGTAAAGAGATTAAAGCCTAATAGAATCAGAATACTCACTGCAGAAATTACTATTACGCTTGCTACATTTAATAGCCATCCAAACGCAACCATGTCTTTTACCTTTAAATACCCACTGCCAAAAACGATGGCATTTGGCGGGGTAGAAATAGGGAACATAAAAGCGCAGCTCGCACCAATTACCAAAGGAATAGCAAAAAGAATAAATGTGCTGAAGCTATTATCAGCGAGTGCATCGAGATAAGGGAGCATCACCGCTACCAAGGCAATGTTAGAAAGAATCTCGGTTGCAAAAACTCCAATAAGGGTAGAAATTAGTACACTTATATATATGTGCTTTTGACCACCACCTAGAATGGCGACTAAAACATCTACTGCTCCGGTAGTTTGTAAAATCAAAGCTAAACTCATTCCTCCGCCGAAGAGTAAAATAATGTCCCACGGAACATTGAGAAGCGTTTTGCCATCAAGCAAAGGAGTATTTTTTTCTTGAGAAGGAATAACGGCCATAAGCACAATGCCAATTAATGCAATTACGGCATCGTCTAGTGTGATGTTTAGCAGTTTTTCAATGAAAGGTTTTGTTACCCAACCGATAGCTACTAACAGAAAAACCAAGCCTACACGTTTTTGGTCTTTGTTTAATGGAGCAAGCTTGTGAAGTGGTTTTTCTTCTTTCTCCACAGTTTTAGAAATACCTCTAGACAATAATATATTTGCTATAACTAATAAGGTTAAGGCTGTGGGTACACCTATTAATAACCATTGAACAAAATCCACTTCGTATTGGTGTTGCTCTCGGAGATATGCTGCTAAAAAAAGGTTTGGAGGCGTGCCAACTAGTGTAGCAATTCCCCCAATATTTGCCCCAAAAGCTACCGATAGAAGAGCTCGTTTTCCCAGTTTTTCATCCGTTTCGGAAAACTGTTGAGCAATAGGTAACATTATTAATGCAGTGGCGGTATTACTTATCCACATGCTCATGGCTGCGGTAGTGAAAAGTATTCCTCGGATTTTGGAAGTGGGGGAGCTGCCCGTAAGGCTTAGCATTTTACCAGCAAGCCATCGGTGAACATTAAATTTTTCCAAGGTTAAAGCTAGGATGAATCCACCGAGGAAAAGAAAAATAACGGGATTGGCATAACGCAAGCTCAATTCACCAAAAGGAATAATATCAAGCAATGGGGCGTACAATAAAGGAAGAAGCGCAGTGAGCCCAATGGATACCGCGCCACTAATCCACCAGTACAACATCCAAAATGCCAAGCTCAACCCATATCCTAAGGATGCATGCTCAGGATATAAGAATGCAATCAGGCTATTGACAATGATAACTACTATTACTGGAAATAGACGGTGAAACATGCAGCGAAAATAAGATTGGGATTTGGCTTATTGAATAAAAAAAAATATGTTTACTAATCGTTTGGTTTCAAATGAATTGATTTGTTGTCGGCCGTATTTTGAGTTTTTTTCAGAAACTTTTTTCAGTAAATTTGAGCTAAGATTATTGCAGGAAGTTTGAAATTGTCTATTTTTACCTTCGTTTTTAAGCTAGAAAAAACAAATTTTTCATCGTGTGACTTGTTTCATGTGTTGAAAATGTTTGCTTTAATTTTCTTAGTGTAAGTGAAAGTGGGTTTTTTTATCATGAAACCACCTTAATCATTTCATTATTTAAAGAAGCAATTGTTGATTTAGCGATGAACAATTAAATTTATTTATTACACGTTTTGAAAACAAAAGAATTGCTGTTTCGATGTGAGTCTTGCGACATTATTATGCGAAGAGCAATACTATTGTTTGATTAATACGGTTAATTAAGAAAAAAACATTTCACACCAATTCAATTTTTGAAATTCACCCAAACTATGAGCATGAAACACCCTATACTTTTGATGTTTTTGTTCTTTGGACTACTAAGCCTTCAACCGAGAGAAGGTTTTTCTCAAGGTCTCGAGGAAATCGGAGAAGAATCAGTTTCCAAAGAAATGGCTAGGGCAAACGAAGCCTTTGAGTTTAATGAATATTACACAGCTGTACAGTTGTATAAAAAGGCTTTAACCCGAACCCGCTCTAAGAAGGAAAAAATTCAAATCACATTTTTGTTAGGTGAGTGCTACCGCTTCATGGGCGATGCTAAGTCAGCAGAAAGCTTTTATAGTAGAGCTATAAAGCTTGAGTATGGTGATCCAATTGTGCACCTTCGTCACGCTCAAATGTTAAAGCTCCTTGGTCAATACGAAGAAGCAATTATTGCCTTTCAAAGATATTCCGAGCTTCGGCCGGATGACCCAAGGGGAAGACAAGGAATTGACGCTGTAAAAGAAGCTAAAGAGTGGATGCAGAAACCTACGCGATACTTGGTGGAAAACATGAAGGATCTGAATTCCAAGTATAATGATTTTGCCGTGACTTACGGTGGTAAGCCTGCCATTAATGATGAGCTTTATTTCGTTTCTGACCGTGAAGAAAAGTCGGGTAAGCAACGCGACGGATGGACTGGCGGCGGATTTACCGATATATATATGGTAAAAGCAGAGCGTAAGCGTACCCGAGGCCGAAGAGGACAAGAAAGTGACGATGATGTTAGCTGGTCTATTCCGGTGCCTATTGAAGATGAAAACATAAATACGCGTTATCACGAAGGACCTCTTACGTTTGATTCAAGAAGAAGAACGATGTACTTTACTCGCTGTAATCGTGAGAAAAATGTTCGTGTTGGTTGTGCCATCTATCGTGCCGACAAGCGCGGTCAAGGTTGGGCAGAACCTGAAATGCTAGTTCTTGTTCCCGACACAGCAACTTCTGTTGGGCAACCATCGCTTTCTCCAGACGATCAGTTTTTATACTTCGCCAGTGACCTTGAAGGTGGATACGGAGGTCGCGATATATATATGACTTCCTATAATAGGAGAGAACGTGCTTGGGAAACACCTAAAAATCTAGGTCCACTTGTAAATACTCTTGGCAACGAACTCTATCCTTTTGTTCATACAGATGGATATTTATACTTTTCATCTGATGGGTTGCCCGGAATGGGAGGTCTTGATATTTTTAGAGTGAAACTTGGCGAAGATGGCATGCCAGTAGGGGAGGTTGAAAATATGAAGTATCCTATCAATACGCATGCGAATGATTTTGCAATTGTTTTTGAAGGTGATGACGCTGAAAAAGGGTATCTTTCTTCCGACCGCGACGGAGGTAGAGGTGGTTTTGATATCTATAGCGTAGTATTAGCTCCATTAGTTTATGAAATTGAAGGTCGTTTGGTCAGCTCTAAAGATCGTCGTCCTATAAATACTGGAACGGTAAAGCTTGATGGTGGTGGAGCAACCTACACCGTAGTTACCGATAAAAGTGGATATTTCCGCTTTACAATAGATCAAGTAAGTGGAAATACCAACTATACTTTGAGCTTTGAGAAGAAAAAATTCCTCTCTGGAAGTGCTGAGGCAACAACCAAAGGAATTACTATGGATCAGTTTGAATTTGTACCTTCTGAAAATCATTATTTGGCCGTTGTAAAACTAGAAAAAGCAATTGAGCCAATCGAAGAACCCATTATTCTTCCAAACGTATTCTTTGACCTAGGGAAATACTTCCTACGTGAAGAAGCTAAAGAGGCCTTGGATTCCGTAGTGACCATTTTGAATAACAATCCTACTATTGTTATTGAACTTCGTTCACATACTGACTATCGTGATATCGACTCGCGTAACCTTATTCTTTCACAGAATCGTGCCCAGTCTTGTGTTGACTATCTTATCGAAAGAGGTATTCCCGCAGATCGCCTCGTTGCTGTTGGGCGTGGAGAAGAAGAGCCATTCAAGGTGCCAGAAGGTTATAAGGGCTATGGCCACGAGCATTTTAAAGCAGGTACAGTTCTTACTGAAGCATATATTAAGCGTCTTCCCGCAGATATCCAAGAAGTAGCGAACCAGATTAACCGTCGCACCGACTTTAGAGTGATTCGCGATGATTATGTTCCTACTAAAGTAGTAGTGGATGAAAAGGGTGAAGAAACTAAAGTGGAGATTAAGCCAATCATTCACGTGGTGGAAGGACGTCAAAGCATAGGTGCTATTGCACAACAATACAACATCTCGGTGAAAGATCTTCGCGATTTGAATGGTGGTTTGAAAGGCGTTCGTCCTTTTGAGGGGCTTGAGCTGAAAGTTGTGCCTGAGGCTGATTATTCAGATTGGGAACGCACACGCCATCGTGTAGCAATGGGTGAAAAACTTTCTGCGATCGCCAAGCAGTATGAGATTTCCGTTAAGGAGTTAAGATCAATGAATGACGATATTAAAGACGCGGATCTCGTGCCTGGGATGATAATCAAAATTGCCTACTAATCTATAGCCTGCAATCATCAAAAAAGACTCAAACAGGTTTGACTCTTGTTTTTTGTTAATTCAAAATTTTTACTACATTTGCACTATCGTTTATAAGCTTCTTTGCTTCAATTAACACTTAACTTTTTGAGCTATGAAAAACCACTACTTATTAAACCAATTTAAAGGTTTAACACTCTCGATTGTTTTCACTGCTGCTGGATTCACTCAGTCTTTTGCACAGTGTATAGCCACTAGTCCATTTGGTTCTGCAACGGTTGGTGTAGCCAATACCACCCCCGTTACAATCTCTACCGCGCAATGGGCAGGAGAATATGCTACCATTACCGTTTTAGATGCCGGGGTGTATTCCTTTAACTCTTCCGTGGCAACTGATTATATTACAATCACAGATGCTACGAATAACGTATTCAGTCATGGTGTGCAGCCACACGCAAGTGTGCTACTAGCCGCAGGTACGTACCGCATGCATATTACGGCTAATGCAAGTTGCGCCAGTCAAAGTACAAACCGTACAACCTCAGTTAATTATCTGCAGGCTGTTCCAACACCGCTAATTTTAAACGCCCCTCCAAATACCAATGCTACATCCACTTTGAGGATGTTTAATGGAACAACTACCCATACGGCATTCAGAAATGCATATCTAGTGATTGACAGTGAGTTTTCTACTGCACATATTCAAACCGGGGCTCAAGTTAGTTCTCTAGGCTTTGTCCTTTCTTCACCTTCAACCGGGTCTGTAACCGCAACCTTGAAAATTTACCTACTAAACTCTACCGATGCTACCTATTCTAGAGGTTCTGATTGGTCGTTGATTGTTCCCGGCATGTCTTTGGTTTACGATGCATCCGTTACTATTCCTACCGGAGTAACCACCTTTGATGTGAATTTGTCGGCTCCCTTTACTTATGGTGGTGATAATGTATATATTGCTACAGAATGGGTGCTTACTTCCGCGCCGCTTACTACAGCTCTGGTGTATTTATGTAACACCAATCTTCAAGGTCAATTGTTTAATGGACAAAGTTCCACCACAACGCTCCCTACAACTCTAAACCAAAGCTCAGCTTGGAGGCCTGAAATTCGTTGGGGCGTTCAACGTATTGCCGATGATTTTGAAGTAACCAAAGTTTACGCTCGTGGAAGTAATGTTCAGACTTATGGTTACCCGGAAGATATACAAGTTTTAGTTACCAATAATGGTTTTTTGACCTCTACAAAAACTGTCTCTCTCGACATTTCCGGAGCCAATACCTTCTCAGCAAACCAAAGTGTGACCCTTGGTGAAGGACAAGATACACTGCTAACCTTCTCAGGGTTTAACCCAACGAACACCGGATTTAACGTAATTACCGCCAGCGTTCCTCCGGATGGAGAGCCCGTTAATGACTCCATGGTTTGGGTACAAGAAACCACTACAGACAGAATGGGATATGCAGACACTACTCTTACCGACTTATCAGGAGTTGGTTACAATATGGGTGCGGGCTTGCTTCTAGCTCGTTTGGATGTGCAAGGCGAACGTGCTGTTGAAGGAGTTCGTATTCGATTTAGTGATAATCTACCTGCTGTGGGTAATACGGTATATGGAGTGCTGCTTGATTCTTCGGGAGCTATAGTGCGTCAATCTCCTAACCATGTCATTACCACAGCAAATTTAGAAAATTATCATACGTTCGTTTTTGATAGTGTATTTGTGGTTGATTCTGAAGATTTTTATGTTGGTCTTGCTCAAGTAGCGAACCCCACTACGGGGTATTTCCCCATGGCGTTTCAGTCGGAAACCCCTACGAGAGCCAATGCCTTCTTCACGGCAGATTTAACGGGTGCGGGCTTAGCAACCGTTAATAACTTCCGGATTATGGTCGAGGCAGTGTTGGGAGATGTGCCTTGTTTTGATCCTACGAATCTTGCTTTGACAGCTGGTTGCGACGAGATTGAAGTGACATGGACCTCAGGTTCCGGAGCTATTACCAGCAACATCGAATATGGTCCCACCGGATTTACTCCGGGAACAGGAACTAGCGTAATGAGTGTGAGTTCTCCTTATACCATTACCGGGCTCGCTCCGGGTACCTACGACGTATGGGTTAAAGACTCTTGCGGGGCAAATGGTTCTAGTGCTTTTATCGGACCGGAAACGGCAACTACCGAACACGCCATTGCAGATTTCACTTCTAGTCAACTTACAATTGGTGTTTTCTCTTTTGATGGATTAAACTCATCTAACACAACTTCCTTTGCTTGGGATTTTGGCGATGGAAATAGCGATACAGGCGCAACGGTTACGCACGCGTACGCAGCAAATGGTACCTACCTAGTAACACTCATTGCCTCCAATGCCTGTAGTTCCGACACGCTTTCTGATTCTATTTTGGTTGAAGGTATTGGCGTAGAGCGCATGATAATGCCTACTCTTCGCGTATTCCCTAATCCTAGTAATGATGTATTACATATCGAGGGAATACCCACAGGTGCAGGAAAAAGTATTGTGCAAATTACCGATATGAGCGGCCGCGTTGTGGCTTATCGAGAAATTGCTGAAGGCGAAACCCTGAGATTAAGCGTTGCAGAATGGTCTGCAGGGGTATATCACCTATCGATAAATAATCGATTGGGGAAGGTTACAAGGCCAATCTCAGTCGTTAAATAAAACATTAGTGGCTTTCTATAAAGTTTAATGGGCGGCCTTGCACAAGGCCGCCCATTTTCGTATCTTTGCAGTCGTTCTTTGGGGTTGACTTGGTTTTGACAGCAAGTCGATGATTTGTGTAAGCACGTCGAGTAATGAGATGCCGACTCGTTAAAAAGTCATTTCATACTTTATAACTGGCGATAACAATTACGCGCTTGCCGCCTAATCATGCGATAGCAGATTAGCGCTAATCTTGCACTAGGTGTAAGAGCAAGCCATCCCTCGAAATCCCCGACCTATGGAGTTCGATCAAGGGGTGCCAGAAAAATAGGAATAGAAAAAGTGAAGCTGCGGCGCTTTTTTGAAATGAAGCAGATAAGCAATATGTAGGCTGTGCATTGCCGGTGTATTGACGAAAATTAATAATGTAATAAACGTGTAGAAAGCACCTTTCACGGTTGTTTGGACGCGGGTTCGAACCCCGCCAACTCCACAAAATGAAAAGCCTTAGCATTTATCATGCTGAGGCTTTTTTCGTTTATAGCCTTAAAGAATACAGTCTTGCCGGTAAATTATATTCCTTCACCTTTTCCGATGTGATGTACAAGGTTGAGTCGTCTTTGAAAACAACCGCCTCAACTTGTCCAATACTGGGAAAACTCCCTAAGCTGATTCTCTTTTTCTTGCCGGAAAAAAAGTTGTCACCACTAAAATCAGTCAACTCCCAGAGGAATGCATCGGCACTCTTGATATGACCGCATAAGATTACTTTCCTTCCATTCGGACTGATATCTGCTCCGGTAATTCTTCCGCCCGCAGGAAACGACGCAATCATTTCTGCATCATAAACCCCAGTTGTGGCCGGTAAACGGTAGAGGTTGGTGCGGTCATTGGCGCGATGCTTGGTGAAGAGGTATAGTTGATCGTTGAGGAAAAACATCGCTTCGCAGTCAAAGTTGTGACGCCGCTCAAAGAAAACCGTTTGCTCGGGATAACTGAATTCAATTACGCCAGAAATAGGAACACTTCGGTCGCCTGTTCCCTGAAGAAAAGCCGATTTTTGTACTATGAATATACGGAGATTCCTGCGATCACCATCATTGTTCCCCATATCACCAATAAAAAGATGACTTTCACTTTGTGCCAATTCTTCCCAATCTTCATTGGTGGTATTCTCAATTGTAATTGATGCCATCACCTCACCAGATTCCTTATTAATGTGGTAAATCTTATTCTCATTTCCCCTATCGTTGTGCGTAAATAAATCACCATCGAACAATGCTAGCCCGGAAGTTTCTTTTACTTTCTTCACCAAATCTGTAAGCAATGTAGGCGTCCGACTTACTTCATTGTATATACACCCTTCATCGGTATCCGCACGTTTGGAAAAATTCTTTGCATTGGCATCGTTGCAATTTCTGTCGCCCGCGCTACAACTTACAAGGATGAAAAGAATGCTGAGGAAAAGGTGGGGGAGGCGCATTTTGAGTTAATAGTTAATAGTTAAGAGATAAAAGTTAAAAGTTAGGCGTCAAATTTACAAAATAATACTTTGATGAAGGGGGGATTTTGGTTTGGCTGTCTTAGGCTTTTGTTCATATCTTTACACTTCGTTAATAAACCACACGTTGTACCCGATATTGTTGGAAATATGTAATACAGTGTGTAGTTAACGATGATTGTAAAAAGCAAAAATTTTTTCTATGAAATGTCGAGGTAGTAGCCTTCACAAGCTCCAATGAAAATTGACAAGGACATTCCATAACTTGCCCCGATATGTATGTCGGGGAGACCTTTAACAATCAACTTAACAATGTGCTCTCATAGCCTGTCCCGATTTTCGGGAAGCACATTTAAAAATAACCATTAAGCGAATAAATTATTTGCACATGAAAAGGACTATTTTAGGACTGTTATTCCTCGGTTTTGTTTTTTGTAATACCGCTAATGCCCAAGTGCCTAGCGTATCGGCAAAATTTTTCTTTACGGAATATAAAAAGATTCCTGATCAGCAGAAGATTTCTGGTGAGTTACCCACAACTTTTGTTAATCGCCATGCTCTGTATATGTCTAATGGACAGTGGTTTATTGCGGTGGCTTTGAAGATTGACCCAGCAGAATTTCAACCCTCATCCATCGAATCTTTGGGAGGGTTTATTGGGACAACTCTTGGAGACCTAATGACTGTGCAAATCCCCGTAGATCAAGCACAAAGCTTGTTAAGCATGCCTGGTCTCATCTATTTTGAAATGGGGGCTCCTGGCGATGCACCAGAATTGGATTTAGCTATCGCTGATGTTGGAGCCGATACCGTAAAGCAAGGTTTGGGGTCTATGCCCATGGCATTAAACGGCACCGGAACAATTGTGGGAGTCATAGACTGGGGTTTTGATTATACACACCCTACGTATTATGACACCTCAGGTACCCGCTATCGCGTGGCGCGTGTATGGGATCAGAATAAAGCCGGGGGAACGCCTCCAGCCGGATTTAACTACGGTACGGAATACACCAATGAAGCCGATTTGCTTGCCGCCGGACACGATGATCCCTACACTTTTGGACTTGGTTCTCACGGAATGCATACCAGTGGTATAGCAGCTGGAAGTGGTTTGGGAACAATTCGCTATGAAGGTGTAGCCTCAGAAGCAGACCTTATTCTTCTGCCTTATCGCCGCGGTGCTGCCGGACTTTTAGACGGTATGACCTATGTGCGTGATTACGCCAATTCTCAAAATAAACCATTTGTTTTTAACATGAGTACGGGGTCACACCTAGGGCCGCACGATGGCACCTCATTGAAAAATCAGGCTATTACGTCTATCGTTGGTCCTGGCGCTGTCTTCGTTGGCTCGGCAGGGAACAACGGACAAAATAATTTCCATGCAAAAATTGACTTGAACGCCATAGATACCGCTGTAACAGTTATGGAAATTGCCAATCGCAATAGGCCAGACTATTGGGGTAATGCCTTACCTATGTGGGGAAGCGCGAATGCTCCTTTTTCGGTAGAATTGATGATCATGACCAATAACCTCGATACGCTTTTTCAAAGTGGTTGGATTCACAGTATCGACAATCCATCGGTTGACTCTATCATTGTTATCAATGGTGATACGATACATTACATGTTTGAAGGAATTGCTTCTGATCCTAATAACGATAAACCCAATATTCGTCTGGAGATTCAAAATCCAACAGCCTTGAGAACCGTGTTACGCTTCACAGGCTCGGGTGAAGTGCACTGCTGGAATATTACTCGTTTGGTAGAGCGCTACACCAATTGGGGTAGTGATCTTACTGATGGTTTTCTGGGTTACACTTTCCCTAATGGCGTAGCTGGCGATGTTCACTACGGGGTAGGAGAACCTTCCGGTGTTGGACCGCGTGTGATTACCGTTGGAGCATACCAGTCGAGAAGTTTTACTGGTTCAGGCTTTCCTCTATTTGGTAATTTGGCAACGTTCACCAGTTATGGACCAACCGTTGACGAGCGTGTAAAACCGGATATCGCTGCTCCAGGAGTTTCTGTTGGGTCATCAGTATCTTCGTTTGATCCCAATCCAGGTACAACAGTTGCCACAGTAAATTGGAACGGTAAAACCTACCGATTTGAGCGTTTGTCAGGGACTTCCATGTCTGGTCCAGTAGTCGCAGGAACGGTTGCGCTTATGCTACAAGCAAATCCTTCAATGAGTTGGAATCACGCACGAGATATCATTCGTGCAACGGCTCGTCAAGATGATAATACCGGACCGCTTCCCTCCACCGGTCACAATCGCTGGGGTTGGGGTAAGCTTAACGCCTATGCCGCAGTTGAAATGGTTTTGGCTACGGTAAGCGCTAAGCAGTTTGCGGGCGACAATGTGTTGTCAATCTACCCCAATCCAGCCGATATGGAGATTTACGTTGACCTTAGTTCTGCCCGAGGTGTCACTCGTATGGAATTCTTCGACGCCAGCGGTCGCAAGGTTCATGAGATAGGTAATCTGCAGCCGGGCGAACAGCGCCTCGATGTTAGCGGACTTCGCGCAGGTGTTTATGTTGTCAAAACCCTCGATACGCGTGGCCAGCAGTCTGTGTATAGGTTGTTGATTCAGAGGTAAGAAGAATCCTGGATACCCAAAAAACCCTCCTCTATTTCGCGATACACTCCCTTTTCTTCGGGGTTATAGAGCCACGATTGGTCAAAGACTTTTAATTGCTCTGGATTGGCTTGTTCGCCGATTACTAAGCAATAGAATTTGGTGTCGAAATGCTGTTGCTGACGCCGCATTTTTCGTTTGACATTTTCGCCAATTTCGTACATGACAAAGTCGGAAATCACCAGCACATCGGCGTCGCGGTAGGTGTTGGATTCTAGGGTTTCCAGGGTTTTACTCAATGCTAGGGTGACATCGGTGCCGCCGTGAAAAGACATGCGTAGAAAGCGTACCAGCTCGCCTAAATTCGAAGCAATATTGCGTAGGTCGATGCTTTGAATGCCGGTTGAGAAGTTGATTAAATAGGCAGGACGATTTTCTTTGGCCGCCATTTTTAATATCCCGAAACACAGAATTTTTGCCAATCGTTCGGGTTCGCCCTCCATACTCCCAGAGGTGTCCACACACACGATAAATGGGCCTTTCTGTTTGCGTTTGTTTTTTTCTCGCGAACGATGCAGTACATCCGTGCTCTGAATAAATTGCCGGTCGCGAAAGTGATACTGCATCAGCTTGTCTTCCGAATATTTCTTGTAAAAATGCCACTCGGTTTCTTCATCGGAAAAAAGCACACTCTCAGACGGGAGGATGCGAGCAAGATCTTTTCCCGTGTGCACCCCATCGAGTTCATTGCGTAGGGTAGGGTCGCGAACCTCTTCCTGGTAAATAAGCTTTTCCTCATAAACTTCTTCCTGGGTTTCAATTTGCGCCTTGCGTAGTTTACCGAGCATATTGGCAAGCTCCTCCAAGCTCTTCTCATCTTTGAGCCACTGGTGGTAGGTCTCAAGTACGTCGAAGCCGGTGTCTTCTAAAGCACTTTTGTCTAAACTCCAATCAGGATCGAGGAAGTCCACAAAGGGGCCAACAATTTTCTCCACCGCTGCCATTTCCTCCACTTTCTGGTTGAGGTTTTCGGCAAATTCTTGGGTTTCCTCACTCCATTTATCCAATTGATAGCGCAATATTCTTCCCTGTAAATCCGCATCCCAAATGGCTAATACGTCATTGATGACTCTGTTCCACTTTTCGTCATGTCCTTCCTCGCTCAATTCTTTGAACTTCCCGCGATGAAATACGAATGAACTCCGGCCTTCGGTGTAGTTTTCTGCATCACGACATAAATATGCCCACTGCGTTTTTAGATTGCTCAGCGGACGAACGGCCCAGCCATCGAGGTGGTTTTCTTCTGTTTCGAAGGGGTGGGTTTTCTCAATGTTTTTAAAACTTTGTCTGAGCCAATGCAAGGTTTCCGTGAACAATCGGTGACCGAAAAGCGGCTGTTTATCCAAAATTTTCTGCAGCTCTGGATGGGCGAAAATGTTCTCCAGCACCTCAGCGAAATGCACGAGGTAGGACGATTTTATGGGAAAGTGAAAAATGGTGTCGCTGAGTAGTTTCTGCTGAAGCCACATCACCAAATAGCTTCGACCTGTGCGATCGAGAATGGGTGCGAAATCTACAAAACGTTCGCCCTCTTCTTTGGTTTTTTCAATGATGTTCATATTTTTTCCGTGGTGTTTGCATAACGAAGCTATCGGGCTTTCTAGACAGCCACCAAATCGTTTTCGGGAGACCGAAACAAATGCTGACTCTTCTCCAACTCAAATCGCAAATCCGAAAGCTCATTTTGCACACTTTCTAAATTATGCCTTATCAATCCGGCCGTCTCTTTACCAATCAGTAAATGTTCGGGTAAATCATTCAGTTCCGCCGGAGTACTTTCCAATAGAGCTTGTTCTTTTTCTCGTAAAAACTGTTCAATTTTATCACCCCACTCCTCCCAATAGGCACTGAGGAGTTTGTGGGGTTTTTTGTTAACAATGCGGATGTGCTCCTCTCGATGGGTTTCGAGTCGGAGAATTTCCTTTTGACCATTAACCGTTACTTCGATGCTGAAGGCTTGTTCGCCCAAAACACTTTCCACGCGGTTTACCAATTTGTTTTCCGAGTCGTAATAGTTGATTACCTGAGCTTCATTGCGCTGAAGATTGCGTAGATCTTTTACTTTCACTCTTTCCGCTTTAAAACGGTCGTTGTTTTTCTTAATAATGTGGTATTCGTGCTCAACGATTCTCAGCACTTCTTTACTTTCCTTAATTTTTAGACGGGTTTCGCTTTCTACATCTTGGGAGAAAAGTTCCACCTCGCGTCGGAGTGTGGGGAGCTTAAGGTTTAGAGAATAGCCGTGATCGCGAATGCTTTCCTTGAGGATGTTTTCCAGCTCGACTTTTTGGTCGGGGTGGTTCCACAAACAATGCGTCATCAAAAAGCAATCGGCCAGCTGAACCTCCTTTCTTTCGTGCACGTAGGCGGCTGCGCGCAGTAGGTTCATAATCTTTTTCCAGCGTCTGTCCGATATAAATATGCGAAGATGTTCTTCCTTAGTTCGCTGGTTGTACTCTTCTATTTTTTCACGAATAATGTGGACGATATAGGCCACGCTTTCAGGAATATGTACACTGAGTACGTCTTGCTGCCATTTATTCCATTCTTCCTGCGAAATTTTTAGTTCTGCGGGAATCGGGTCGCCTTCTAAGCTGGTGTTTTGGTTGAGTAGTTTGGCAAAAAGCTTTGGACTTTTAATGGGGTTGAGGACGTAGCGTAAGAGAAAACGATCGTACAGCGGACCAAGGACATCGCTATCTTGCGGGATTTCGTTGGAGGCCGCAATGATGCATCGGATATCCGTTTGGATGGTTTCTCCGCCATTGCGATAGATGCGTTCATTGAGTACGGTGAGCAGGGCGTTTTGAATGGCGCTCCCGGCTTTCCATATTTCGTCTAAAAAGACAATTTGCGCAGACGGAAGGTATTGTTCGGTATTGCGTTCGTATTTGTCGTCTTTGAGTTTTTGAATGGAAACTGGGCCAAAGACTTCCTCTGGTGTGCTGAACCGAGTCATAAGGTACTCAAAGCTCTGGCTGTCTTGAAAGGCGTATTTTAGTCTTCGAGCGATTAAACTTTTACCCACTCCCGGAGGCCCAATCATAAAAACTGACTCGCCAGATAATGCAGCTAATAAGCTAAGGGATAAAATTTCTCTTCGTTCGTACAGACCTTTTTCAAGGTGATTGATAATGGCGGAAAAACGCTCTTTTTGCATGGGGATAGATTTCTTAAAAAACAAACCAATGAGCAGGGCATAGGTTCATTAGAAAAATCGTCTTTCTCGCAACATCCAGCCGGTAATACTATGACGTTCGATGGTGGCGGGAATAACTTCGTGCTCCAATATGCTTTCAAAAATGACTAATCTTCCAGCCTTTGGGTCAATTTCTACGGCTTCTTTTTTTGGAGGATAAATCATCAGAGAGCCTCCTGCACCGGGATACCATGACGGGTTGAGGTATAGAACAACGGAAACCCTGCGATTATCGTCGTTGGAAAATGCATCTACGTGTTTGGCGTATCTGGTTCCAACGGGGTATCTGGTAAAGTGAATTTCTAAATCTTGCAGACCCAAGTAGAAATTACGGTTGATTTCCATGCGCATTTCGTGCAGGCGATGGATATAGTTGTTGGTTGCGGGGCGGCTATCATCCAAGCTCAACCAGTGAATGTAATCACCTCTTACAGTATGTAAGATTTGATAATCTTGATCTTTTCCTACGCCGGCCTTGTGAAAATTTTCCTCTTCGATTCGCAATTCTTCAAGTAAAAGAAGACTCGTGTTGAAGTCGGTGAAGTCATCGATAACCGCAAATCCGTCTTTTTCAAATCTGTTTAACCAATCTGCACCGGAATTTCCGGGAGGGAGTGAAATGGCGCCCATAATTTTTTTTGCAATATTACTTCATGGGTACAAACAATAAATAGCTATATCTTCGTTAATACTTCACGTGTATATTTGACGCTCTTATTTACTATGAACAAATCATTTTCTTTAGGCTTCTTATTTGTGTTTTTTAGTGCCAATATTTCGGCACAATTAGCACGTAAGTACGCCAACGAATTTCTGGAGATTGGTGTGGATGCCCGTGGATTAGCTATGGGTAAATCGGTAATTGCTTCCACCAGAGGTGCGGATGCCGGATATTGGAATCCAGCAGGTTTGGCCAAGATGGAGTCCAAATACGATGCGTCTATTATGCACGCTGAATATTTCGGAAGCATTGCTAATTTTGACTATGGAGCTGTAGCCGCTGCGATTGATAATACCACAACGGTGGGGCTCACCTTTATACGCTTTGGCGTTGACGATATTATGGACACCTCCCTGCTTCAAGACGCCAACGGAAATGTAGATTACGATCGAATTACGCGATTTTCAGCTGCTGATTACGCTTTGATGTTTTCATTGGCCTCCGCTTCTGAGCGTATTGAAGGCTTAAGTTATGGGGCAAACGTGAAAATGCTCTATCGTTCATTAGGCAGGTATGCCAAAGGATACGGTTTTGGATTTGATGTGGGAACTCGATATCAGCGTGGTGGCTGGACCTATGCTGCGGTAATTCGCGATGTTACTTCAACCTTTACTGCTTGGGATATTCGCATTGATGATGACTTGGCGGAGGTTTTTCAGGCTACAGGAAACGAAATGCCCGACCAAACCAACGAAATTTCTCTGCCTACTCTTGTTCTAGGTGTAGGAAGGGAAATGAAATTTAGTGAGGATTTCGGGATGCTCGCAGAAGTCAATGCTGGTTTTACCTTTGATGGAGAGCGCAACGCTTTAATCAGTTCTTCTGCGGGGTTGAGTATGTATCCGTCTGTGGGCTTGGAGTTTGACTACCGTCGATTTGTGTTTTTGCGTATGGGTGCTGGTGAGTTTCAGCGCGAGTTGGGCTTTAACAATGCCGTTCGCACGGCATGGATGCCAAGTATGGGGTTGGGATTTGATTATCGCGGAATTCGCGTGAGTTATGCTTTAACGGATATTGGGAGCCAGGGTGTTGCAATGTATTCTAATATCTTTTCATTGTCTGCAAGCATTGGCGGCAAAAACACCATATTATAGCACATTCAGATGTATAAATTTGTAATAGCCTGGATCGTTATTTGGCTGAGTTGGTTATGGGTTCCGGTATTGCTGCCAGTGGCATTTGTACCCTTTCTTTGGGCGATGTATGACTTGCCTAAACGTCAAATTTGGGTAGTAGCAGGTTTTTTTGGTCTCCTATTTTTAGCCATGAGTTGGTGGCTTTTATCCCAAAGTCTTAGCATAGGCTTTCAGTGGATTGGAATTTACACAGCTACCTATTTTTTTGCTTTTTCTGTACCTTATATTATGTCGTGGAGGTTGGGAGTTCAACGCTCCTTATTGGCTTTGCCCTTTTTCGTGGTTTTGGGAGAGGGTGTTCTTGCACTTCTTGAGTGGAATCTTCTTCCATTAGGTGCTCGGTTTATGCTTGGAGGAGAAGGCGCCGCCGCGAGTTCACTGGCCTCTCTGTTGTGGATTATGTTCAGTAATGTTTTTGCCTACCGAATTTTTGTGTCATTTCTCAAGCATAATCAAGTTAAACCTTTAGTAGGTCAATCCGTGCTTTGGCTCATTGTAGTAGTTGTTACGCCTTACTATCTCGTTTCAAGTCAACTGCCTCATTGTTCTTCCGATGATGCGGATTCGGCCATGATCGAAATGCGCTGGAAAGATGTACGTATTCCCGAGGTGTTTATTGCCAAACGTGCCAAGCAGTACGCAAATGAGCGCTGTGTTTTCGTCGTTTATTCCAAGGATACCGAAGGCTATGAGTTGGTATATCCAGGTATTATTACTCCCGTACCCATTTCGGGCACCTCCGATCAGTATAATTTTTCTCCCGTTGATTTTTCTCACTACAAGAAGGGATTTTCTTTTCGTATTTCGGGATTTATTAGTGTTTTTATGCTGCTATATTTTGTAAGTTTTTCATTGAGAGGGGTAAGGTTGAAGTCGTAGAGATGATTGTGAGTGTTGAGTTTTGGGTTATGAGCTTTGGGTTATGAGCTTTGGGTGTTGAGTTATGAGTGAATAGATGTAGTTTTGTCGGGATGAATTTTTTTGATATTTCTCTTTTCTTTTATCGACGTGAAGGCAGGCGCTTTGGTTTGTTGGTTGCCTTTGGAATTCTCCTAGCGCTTTTTGATACTTTAGGGATTTTGCTCTTTTTGCCGTTGTTATCATCTTTGAACGAGGCGGCAAGTTCACAAGATTTTATTTCTCAAGGCTTAATTTTTCTGGGGTTGAAGCCCAATCCGCAAACGGTTCTTCCTTTAATGGTACTGATTTTCTCCGCAAAAGCAATCATGCGCAATTTTATTGAGCGAAAAAGGGTGAGGTATCAGCAGCAATTGATGCGGGAAATGCGTGTGGAAGCTGTGCAAAGCGTTGCTCAAATGCCATATCAAACATTTGTAAAACAAGATGTAGGAGCTTTGCAGAATATTCTGGGTTCGGAGGTCAATCGTAGTAATATGGCTTACAGCTATTGTCTTCAGGCATGGCAGTTTTTCATTATGGCGGGCTTTTTCTTCTGTGTCGCTCTTTTTATGCACCCAGGATTCGCTTTGGTGGTGGGGGCACTGAGCTTTCTTAGTCATTTGGCCTTTCAGTCTCTGCATAAAAAAGCAGCAACTATTTCGCAGGAAGTCACTTCGCTGCACCATTATTTTCATCGTTTGATGCTTCAGATGGTTCGATATTTCCCCTACTTACGAGTGACAAGTAGGGAGATGGATTTTTCTACTCAGTTGGAAAACACTTCTAGGCAAATGGAGGATAAGCAGGAGGAAGCGGGGCGAGTTTCTGCTTGGGTATCATCCATTCGTGAGCCCATTGTGCTGGCCATTTCGGTGGGAGCTCTCTTGCTTTTTCATCTGTGGTTTGAAAAAGGATTAGCGGAAAGTTTAGTGGTATTCATCATCATGTATCGCTCAGCGCAGTTTACCGTGGACGGACAATCGCAACTCAATGGTGCTATTACTTTGGGCGCATCGGTTACGAGTCTGAGTGGCTTTTTGAAAAAACATACGTACGAGTTGAGAAAGTCGCACTCCTCGGAAGAAATCAAGGTTGCCGGTATTCGTGCTCTTGACCTCGTTGTTTCTGATGTTGCTATGCCGTTACGTTTTTCGTGGAGTGCACCGGGACTCTATATACTCAGTGGAGCGAGTGGACAAGGAAAGACTTCCCTTTTACGTTGTATTTCTGGTGTTCAACAGCCCATTTCCGGAGAGGTTTATTGCTATGATGAGAATGATGAAAAATTGCTAAATCCAGCAGTGGGGTATGTAGCCCAAGAAGGAGTGGTTTTTAGCGATACGGTTAGAAATAACCTCAGTTTTTGGAATACGAAACTTTTTGTGGATGAGGATTATTGGAATATCTTGTCCAAACTTGGCCTAGAAAAATGGGTGCGAGAAATGCCTGATGCTTTGGATACGTTTATTGATCCACGATCGGTAAGTGGGGGAGAGGCTCAACGATTGAGTTTTGCTAGGGAATATCTATTACGACGTCCTATTGTTCTGTTGGATGAACCAACGAGCGCACTAGATAAAAATCACCGAGAAAAGGTGGTGCAACTGATAGAGGATTGGTCGCAGACTGCAATTGTAGTTGTGGTGACACACCAACCCGAGCTATTTTCTAAAGGTGAAAAGCTTCAGTTGGGATAAAAAAAAACCCCGGGTCACCCGGGGTTGAGAAATTGAAGTAAAAGTTTAGTTCAATTTATTACTTAAATCAGCACCTGCTTTAAACTTAGCAACTTTTTTAGCTGCAATTTGGATAGTAGCGCCAGTTGATGGGTTACGACCTTCTCTTGCTGCTCTTTCAGAAACAGAAAAAGTACCGAAACCAATAAGAGAAACACGGCCACCTGAGGAAAGGGTGTTAGCAATGTTTGAAGTTACTGAATCTAGGGCTTTCTTGGCGGCTGCTTTGGAGATTCCTGCATCAGCTGCAATTGCATCAATGAGTTCTGTTTTGTTCATAATTGAAAATTTTAAATTATTACTCAACAAATATATTAGAAATCTCTTTACTGTCAAGTCTTCTGAGCGTTTTTTTCATCAATGTTGAAAACTGCGAAAAATTGTTAAAAACCACAGCGTATTTGGCTTCATTTGTAGTAAGAATTGCCAATTCGATTCAAATATGACCTTTTTTCGTGGCTGAATAGTGAAAAAAAGTTTCGTGTGAAATTATATGTTCTTAGAATTTCACGTTCCGTTCTTCATTTTTTTTGCCTAAAATGGACTAAAACCTTTTGATAAAAGCGATGTTTTGATGATTGACTTTTCTATTTTGACACTACTATTTCACTGTTTTTTCCTAGTCCATTCACAAAATCAGCCGCCTTCATTACCCCCTTTCCTTGGGGTTGAACGTTTATGATTTCTAATATCCCGGTAGAGAAATACACCTTCCATCCTTTTTCTATCCGATGAATAGGTGTAGTAATATCGGGCTGCTTTTCTCGAGAGATAATTGTGCTTGCCAGAATTTTTATGCTTTGCGACTTGGGTTCTATCATCTCCGTAAATGCTCCGGGATACATACTCAACCCGCGAATGTGATTGTGAACTTCGTCGATGGATTTGCTCCAATCAATTTTGCAATCTTCACGAAAAATCTTAGGGGCTTTAGGAAAGTCGCCGTGCATGGGCTGTGGAGCAGGACTGATTTCCCCGCTTAGATAATCATCGGCTGTTTTTACTACCAACGCAGCTCCTACTTCCATCAATTTGGAGTACAACTCCGAGGTGTTCATGTCTGAACCGATTTTTACTGCTTCTTTGTAGAAAATCTGGCCTTCATCAATTCGGTCATTGAGTAAAAAAGTGGTAACGCCACTTTCTTTTTCTCCGTTCATAATTGCCCGATGAATAGGCGCAGCTCCCCTGTAGGCAGGTAAAAGAGAGCCGTGCAAGTTGAAAGTTCCCTTTTTTGGAGCCAAGAAAATCGCTTCGGGTAGTTTTTTAAATGCAACAACTACCCCTAAATCGGCATTCAACTCCTTCACTTCTTCTGCCGCTTTGGGAGCTTTGAGGTTTTCGGGTTCGATGATGGGAAAGCCTTTGTCGAGGGCGTATTGTTTTACCGGACAAGCTTGTAACTTTCTGCCTCTTCCCGCCGGTTTGTCAGGGGTTGTTACCACACCACATATATTGTAGCCCGCTTCGTGCAGCGCTTGCAAACTCGCCACTGCAAAATCGGGTGTGCCCATAAAGAGTATTTTGTATTGTGATCTTTGGTTTGCTGTCATCATTCTTTTATTTGTAATTGACCTTTGAGGTTGCGGAAAATTTCCTCGGAAAATAGTAATTCATCAATCAGCCCTTCGAGTTTACGCATATTATTTACTTTCAATGCGTCAGCGAGTTGCTTGATGGTTAATGCGCCTTTCTTGCGCAAAGCTTCTTTTACCTCGTCCTTTCCAAGGGCTAAAGTTACGGGTTTTTCTCGTCTGCAAAAATCGCACTTTCCGCAGGTGTTTTCTCTCGTTTCTCCAAAATATTCCAACAAAATATTCGCTCGGCATCGATTGGTCTCTTTGATATAGTCAATCATCGCTTCTGCTCTTTGAATGCGGGTTTGACTGTAATTTCCGTAGCGTTCTCTATTAATGCGAAGATCTTTTTCTCGAACGCGCCCAAAATGGAAAATCAATGCCGGCTTGCCTGTAGAGGCTTGATAAGCAATGAGTTTTTTTGCCGATAAATCCTTAAGCACCTGCTTGACTTCAAAAACGGTTAATCCAGAACGATCGGCTAAATCGGATTCACGGATGCGGCGATATTCCAGATGAAGTGCTTCGTACAATCGCAGCATGGTCTTTACCAAACGCTCACTTTTTTCGTTTTTCAAACTCTCCGCATATAATCCTTTGGGCGTTGCGGTTACTTTGATTCTGCTAAACTCCCAAAAACTATCGGATACACTCAAAATCCCTTCGCGTTCCATCACCTTGATAGCCTCGTGGGCTTTGCCTTCGTGAATCTTTTGCTTGCGGGTGAAGTCGAATAAATCAAAACCGTAGGGAATGCCTTCTCCCGCTCCGTAGGCAATGCCCAAGAAACGATGGAGTTGCTCGTAAATGCGCTGAATCTCCTCCACCGTGGGAATGCTGCTCAAATGCTTGCGTCGCAGAATATGTTCGTCTCCCGGTGCGGCCAACATCACTCCCCAAGCTTGGTTGCCATCTCGGCCACCTCTTCCGGCCTCTTGAAAATACTCTTCCGGACTGGGAGGAGCTTCGAGGTGAATCACCAACCGAACATCGGGTTTGTCAATCCCCATCCCAAAGGCATTGGTGGCGACCATCACACGGGTTTTGTTTTTAATCCACTGGTCTTGGTTTCCTTGGCGTTCTTGTGGACTCATTCCGGCGTGGTAGGGCAAAGATGAAATCCCGGCTTTGCTTAATATTTCCGATAACTCGTGGGTGCGCTTGCGGCTACGTGCATAAACAATCCCGCAGCCGGGCATTTTATTGAAAATGTGCACTAAATGCTTGTACTTATCTTCGGTGTAAAACACGGAGTAGGTAAGCTTATCACGGTAAAAGCTTTTTTGAAAAAGGTTTTTTTTACGAAAATGTAGCGACTCCTGAATATCGTCCACCACCTTCGGGGTAGCGGTGGCCGTGAGCGCCATGATAGGGACGTCTTCGCCAATAATAGGGCGCAGTTGGGCAATGGCACGAAAGGGAGGGCGAAAATCGTGTCCCCACTGTGAAATACAATGTGCTTCATCCACCGCAAGCATCGACACGTTGGTATGGTAGAGGCGTTCGATAAACTCTGTGCTCTGCAGGCGTTCGGGAGATACATAAACCAACTTATACGCACCGGCAGTCATGTTGTCGAGTGCGATGTTTTTCTTCCGTCCTTTGAGTTCGGAATGCAAGGCAATGCTGCTTACCCCTACTTTTTTGAGGTGCGCCACTTGGTCATTCATCAGGGCAATGAGGGGAGAGACCACGATGGTTACGCCTGGAAGACAAAGCGCGGGGACTTGAAAACAAAGCGATTTTCCTCCGCCGGTGGGTAGAAGAGCCAGGGTGTCTTTGCCGCTCAATACCGACTGAATAATGTCTTCCTGAAGGGGGCGGAATTCTTTATACCCCCAGTATTTTTCTAAAACGCTATGTGGGGTAGGATTACTCAAGTGCGCCTATTTTTTTCATAACAAAATGAGCTCTCTCTTCAATCGAAGCTTTGGGAATCACGATGGGTTGGTAGTCGAAAGCCTCATAAGCCGACTTTAATGCGGAATCAATTTGCTGGGCTTTTTCCCAACTTTCCATACGTTGAGCATCGTTTTCAAAAATGTCTTCCCAAGGTTCCGCCAGAAAAACATAGTCGTAGCGAAGTGACACTAATCTTTTTTGCAAGCTAGCCTCTATTGCCTGCCCGTCTAACATTTGATAGGCCGCAATATCCACCAAAGAACGGTCGAAGAAATTATATCCTGATTGAGCTTCGTGGAATTGTTCAAGGCGTTTTTTGTAAACCATTTGAGAAAAACGCTTGAGGTCTTGCCACGGCGTGATATCCAAACCATTGTCTAAACTATGCTGAATAATCTCTCTGGAAACTTCCGACAAACAATGAAAGCCTGCATCACGGAAATGATGGAGCAGGGTGGTTTTGCCGCTAGAAGGACTCCCGGTAAGTACGATTCGGATGGGCATGGTTTAATCTGGTAGGTGGTTTATGGGAATTATTACGAGCTCTTTATTGCGGTTGAATCTTCTTCCAACTGCTTTTTGTAGATGCTCAGATAATAGGAGTCTTGTTTGATTAACTGATTGTGATTTCCACTCTCAATGATGCTCCCGTTTTTCAGTACCAAAATTGTATCGGCGTGCTGCACGGATGATACCCGGTGCGAAATAATGATCGTGGTAATGGATTTGGAAAAATTCCGAATGGCTTTGAGAATAACGTCTTCGGTTTCGGTATCCACGGCGGAAAGACAATCGTCGAGAATCAATAAACGGGGTTCTTTGATCAGGGCGCGAGCGAGGGCGGTGCGCTGCTTTTGTCCGCCCGAAAGTGTAACACCTCGTTCTCCCAAACGGGTTTCGTAGCCTTGAGGGAAGTCGAGGATGTTATTATGGAGTCCGGCCAACTTCGCAGCGTGTTCTACTTTTTCCTTATCGGCGTCATCCACCCCAAAGGCAATATTGTTATATATGGTATCGGAAAAGAGAAATACGTCTTGCGGAACTACGGCGATTTGCTCGCGGTAGTCTTCGAGGTTAAGGGCGTTGAGCTTTTGCCCGTCAACCAAAATATGGCCTTTGCTCGGGTCGAAGAGTCGACTTTGCAAGGCCGCCACGGTGGATTTTCCGGAACCGGTTTCACCAATGATTGCCAAAGTTTGTCCGGGCTCAATGCTAAACGAAATATCCTTCAGTGCTTCGATGCCCGTATGGGGGTAGGTAAAGCTCACGTTTTGCCATTCCACTTTTCCGTCAAGCGAAAATGGTGTTTCGGTGGGGGAAACGATTTCTGGCTGCTCATCCAAAAACGCATTGATGCGCTCCATTGAAGCCTCTGCCCGTTGTACAATTGAGGTTACCCAGCCGATAGAAGCAACCGGCCAAGTGAGCATGTTTACATAAATAATAAACTCCGCAATATTCCCCACCGTGATGTTGCCTTTGATGGCTTCCATACCTCCAATGTAAATAATGATGATGGTGGATAAGCCCACGAGCAATAGCATCAAGGGACCGAAAAGAGCGTTTACCCGGTAAAGTTTTTCGTTGCGATGGTAGTACTCATCGGTTTCCTTATCGTAGCGTCCGGCGAGGTAGTCTTCTTTTACATTGGCTTTAAGTACGCGAATACCGGAGAGGGTTTCTTGTACAAAGGTGCTAATGACCGAAAGTTGCGCCTGTACGCGTTCGCTGCGGCGATTGATCAAATGACTCACCCGGTAGATTAGGTAGGATAAAATGGGAAGGGGTAATAAGGTGTAGAGCGTGAGCGTGGTATTGATACTTAGCATGCGCTGCACAACCACAATTACCAGTATGCTCGTATTGATTCCGTACATCAATGCCGGGCCCAGGTACATTCTCACCCGACTTACATCTTCGCTGATACGGTTCATTAAGTCACCCGTGCTATTGGAACGGTAGAATCGCTGACTCAGTTTTTGGTAGTGCTGGTAAACCGTATTTTTCAGGTCAAATTCTATATGCCTCGACATCACGATTAAGGTTTGTCGCATAAAAAACATAAACAAACCTTTCAATAATGAAGAGCCTATGATGATAAGTCCGTACCAAAGTATGAGTTTTTTGGTTTCGCTAGAGATTCCTTGAGAGCCATTTTCGGCGTTCAATCGGATGGCTTCTTCCACAGCATTGAACGATTCGCGAACGTATTGCGGAGGTATGACACTGAAGAGAACGGATATAAAAACAAAGAATGTTCCCCCTATAAGGTGCCATTTGTATTTAAGAAAGTAGGGGTTTATGGTAAATAAATGCCGCATGTGCCAGCTTGCATAAATGGTTTTGTGGAAGAATCAGTGTAGCGTAATTTCGCGCCCTGATAGTGCTTCCGGCTACAATCATGCAAAAGTAAGTCGCAGGCCTTCCTAAATGTTTAGAAAGTTGGTAAAATTTCTCCCCTAATACACATAATCTTATGAACATTCATTCTCCCTCCGTTACAGTTCAGCCTTTGGTTTTCAGCAATCCATCTTTTATGGGACACGAGCAAGTGGTTTTTTGTCACGATCGTGAAAGCGGGCTCAAAGCTATTATTGGTGTTCACAGCACCGTTTTAGGTCCTGCCCTCGGTGGTACTAGAATGTGGGCGTACCAATCAGAACATGAGGCATTGAGAGACGTTCTTCGTCTTTCCCGAGGTATGACCTTCAAGGCATCCATCAGCGGATTGGATTTAGGTGGCGGTAAGGCGGTGATTATCGGTGATAGTCGTACCGAAAAAACCGAGGAGATGATGTTGGCCTTTGGTAGAATGGTTGATCGTTTAGGAGGTAGTTACATTACTGCTGAGGATGTGGGTATCAACACCAGAGATATGGAGTTGGTGAAATCCCAGACCGACAGTGTTACCGGTATTCCTGTGGAAATGGGTGGTAGTGGAGATCCATCGCCCGTTACAGCTTACGGCACCTACATGGGTATCAAAGCTTCAGCGAAATATAAGTGGGGAAGCGACGATTTGAATGGCAAAAAGGTATTGGTACAAGGAATAGGTAACGTAGGCATCACCCTCGTGCAGCATCTCACCGAAGCCGGAATGGAAGTATTTGTGCAGGATATTCACCAAGATCGTCTTGATATGGCCGTGGTGAATTTTGGAGCAAAAGTATACGAAGGCGATTATGCCAACGCCGATGTGGATGTGTACGCTCCTTGCGCCCTTGGTGCCACGGTTCATGCCGACAGCATCAACCGTATGAAGTGCTCCATCATTGCTGGTGCGGCGAATAATCAATTGGCTGATGAAAATGCCGACGGTGCTCTATTACAGAAAAAAGGTATTTTGTACGCCCCCGATTTCTTGATCAACGCGGGTGGACTCATCAACGTGAACTCAGAGATTGCCAAGTACGATCGTGCGGAATCTTTGCGTAGAACTGAAAAGATTTATGATACTACCCTAGAAATCTTCCGTCACGCAGAAACCAAGAGCATCACTACCCATCAAGCTGCTTTGGAAATTGCCCAAGCACGTATCGATGCCGCTGCAAAAATCAAAAAATAATTAAAGTTTTTTTCATAACAAACGCTCTTTTTCATGCTTACCCGCCGCCAGTTACGAATCAAGGCTCTGCAAGCTTTGTACGCATTTAAGTTTACCGATAGCTCCATGCAGAAGGCATTGAACGCTCTTGAAAATAGTATCGACTATATTTTTGATTTGTATCTGCTGGAGCTGAAAGCATTGACAGAATTTCATCGTTTTGAAGAAGAGCGCTTAGAGCGTGGCTTGACTAAAAAAATGCCCACCGAGCGCGACCTTAATCCCAACAAAAAAATGTTGGACAACTTTGTATTAAAGAAGTTGAGTGAAGATCGGAATTTGCAAAATCTCATCGACGAGCACAATATCCGCTGGGGTGACGATCGTGATGTTTTGCAAACCATCTATTTAAAGTTTATTCAATCTCCCGCCTATACCGAGTATCTTGAAAGTAGCGAGAGTGATGTGGAAACGGAGCGTCAGTTTGTAAAAGATCTTTACGCCTTCTGCATCGGTCATAACGAGACCATTCATGAGATATACGAAGCCCGCAATATCCACTGGACGGATGATTTGGAGGCTGTTCAGATGATGGTGGTGAGCACCATAAATATGGTTAGTGCTAAAGAAGACGAGGCTTTGAAATTGGTATCGCTCTTTAAAGACGAGGAAGACCAGGAGTACTATATGGAATTGATGCGTAAGACCATTCAGAATGATGAGTACTTCGAGGAGCTCATTTCTGAGAAAGCCCAAAACTGGGATGGTGAACGCATCGCTGTTATCGACAAACTTCTGATGAAGCTCGCTTTAGCAGAGTTGATTTATTTTAGTCAAATCCCCGTCAAGGTTACCTTCAACGAGTATATAGAACTCAGCAAGCAATTCAGCACTTCTAAGTCGGGCGTGTTTATTAACGGCGTACTCGACAAACTCACCGCGCAGTTGACTAAGAGTGGGGAAGTGAAGAAAATCGGGAGGGGGTTGTTGTAAGGGTGAAGAATAGCCTCTGAAATTATATTTTATAGACGGGTTTTTTCCCGCGGATTGCGCAGATTTACGCAGAGAAGGATCAGCGGGAGGATTTTTTCCCGCAGATTAGCGCAGATGTTCGCAGAGAAGGATCAGCGTGAATCAGCGATATCAGCGGGAGCCAGTTTTCCCGCAGATTTGCGCAGATGTTCGCAGAGAAGGATCAGCGGGAATCAGCGAGATCAGCGGGAGCCAGTTTTCCCGCAGATTTGCGCGGATGTTCGCAGAGAAAAGATCAGCGGGAATCAGCGAGATCTGCGGGAGCCAGTTTTTCCGCAGATTGCGCAGATGTTCGCAGAGAAAAGATCAGCGGGAATCAGCGATATCAGCGGGAGCCAGTTTTCCCGCAGATTGCGCAGATTTACGCAGAAAAAGAATCAGCGGGAATCAGCGAGATCTGCGGGAGCCAGTTTTTCCGCAGATAGCGCAGATGTTCGCAGAGAAAGAATCAGCGTGAATCAGCGGGAGCCAGTTTTCCCGCAGATTGCGCAGATTTACGCAGAAAAAGAATCAGCGGGAATCAGCGATATCAGCGGGAGCATTTTTTCCCGCAGATTGCGCAGATGTTCGCAGAGAAGGATTAGTGGAATTTTGTAATTATGAAATATATTTACACCGTTCAATAAGAATACATAAGGATATGACGGAAAACGATATTTCATACAAAATTAGAGGAGCAATCTTTAAGGTGTTTAATGCGCTTGGGCCGGGGTTACTTGAGTCGGCCTACGAAGCGGTTCTTAGGCATGAATTGATGAAAGAAGGACTTAGAGTGAAAGCTCAAGTGCCGCTTCCGTTAGTTTATGAAAATATCAAATTGGAGGTTGGGTATCGTATTGATTTATTAGTGGAAAATAAAGTGATTATTGAAATTAAGTCGGTTGAAAACTTGGCGCAAGTTCATCATAAACAAGTGCTTACTTATTTGAGGTTGTCAGATTTGAAGCTTGGTATTTTGGTTAACTTTAATTGTGATGAAATTGAAAAGAGTATTTTTAGAAAAGTAAATGGATTGTAGGGTTAGTATATTAGTGGGAGAGTTTTTTTCCCGCAGATTGCGCGGATGTTCGCAGAGAAAAAAATCAGCGAAAATCAGCGATATCAGCGGGAGATAGTTTCCCGCAGATTGCGCAGATGTTCGCAGAGAAGGATCAGCGTGAATCAGCGATATCAGCGGGAGAGTTTTTTTCCCGCAGATTGCGCAGATGTTCGCAGAAAAAGAATCAGCGGGAATCAGCGGTATCAGCGGGAGATAGTTTCCCGCAGATTAGCGCAGATGTTCGCAGAAAAAGAATCAGCGGGAATCAGCGATATCAGCGGGAGCCAGTTTTCCCGCAGATTGCGCAGATGTTCGCAGAGAAGGATCAGCGTGAATCAGCGAGATCAGCGGGAGTTGTTTTTCCGCATTTCGCACTCTCACTCCAAAACCGAAACTCCATTCGCAATGACATCAACAATAGACGAACTGCCGTTGAGCACATAAACTACGGCGTAGGACGAGGCAGCGTTGGTGTCTTGAGGATTAAAGAATGTTTCTTCTGCACGCTGGACACGCTCCTGGTCGAGATAGAAACGGCGGAAAGGATATTCTATCAAGATATTTCCATTTGGATAAACCCTGTCAACCTTGGCCTCTACGTACATCTGGTCACTACTAAACCTGGATGCTGAATAATCGGTGATTTTGGCAAAATTGTTTTCGTCTTTGCCTAAGGCTAAATAAATCTTATCCCCGGCTTCCCAAGCTTCTGATGTGTCGGCATCTTTAATCATGTTCTCGAAAAAACGTAAAACAATGTAGTTGCCTCGGAAAGGATCTACCGGATCAATGGGTTGAATTTCAAATAAAAAAGGAGTGCCAAATTTGCGTATCCCAACCTGGTCGTAAACCATTTTTCCGGGAACCACCCACTGCCCAATCGCTATGATGATGAATAGTACGATAATTTTTTTCTGTGTGTTCATAACAAAATGCTTTTGAATGAATGATGCGTTTTATGGATTCGGGTTTTCGGATTGGCTGTTTTTCATTCTAAGCATACGATAATTGGCAACGAAAAATCCAACACCCAGTAGCAAGAATAAAATCCCTCTAATGGTAAACGGTATGTCGCTGTCAAAAAATCTGAAAATCACTAAGGCGGAAATGATGACTAAACCGAAATTGAGCGTGCGTAAATTGTTCTCCCTATTGCCTCGTAGTATGGTAAGTACACCTATGGCAAGCACGATCAGGTTGATGAAAATATACATCCCCGGACTTTGAAACCCTATGAAATAAATGGGTAGAATAATTGGGAATATCCATACGAGCGGACGGTAGATTTCTAATTGTTTTCGTAGATAAAGCAATGACAACAAATAGAAGATTGCGGCAGATAAAATGAGTAAAAACCAAAACTCTGGACCTTGAAGACTTTGTGGCCAATCAAAAGATGCCTTAGCTAGTGATTCCCATATATCGTCGAAGCTCAGACTGATAAGTATGGATAGTGCGCCTATTGCTCCAACAATGTTATAGGCACTACTTCCTGAATCTTGGTAGAAAAAGCCCACGAGGTAAAACAAACTAAATATAGCTAAGTAGTTTATCAATATTAGAGAGAATTCTTTGTTGGTAAATGTGCCTAAAACAATGGTTGCTGATATTACGAAAAATACATTGTGAAAGCCTACAAAGTTGCTTTTAGGATTGTAGTATCGAAGTTTTAGAAAAAAAGGAATAATGCTGGCTAACATTACCAAATACAAATAGGGCTTCTTTGTGGGATAATCGAAGTAACCCAATTCCATCGCGTAATAACTAAAGCCTAAAATATAAAGAAGTGAACTCATTGCGGAGTTCATTACATAAACCAGGGGCAACGCAAGCAACATCCAAGTAAGCAGAAAGTCGGAGGTGTTTCCCTGAATGTGGTATATCTGGCTCACCAGTGAAATACAACCTCCGATGGCGAAAAAGGTGAAGGTAGCCCCGGCTTCGCGCCAAGTTTGGTTTTCCGGTATTTTTATTAAACTATACGCACAAATAGCCTGACCAATAATTAAGGGGATAAAAGCAAATATCGTTTTGGTGGTTTGGGAAAAATTATCCCAGTTGTGGGCGATAATCAAAATGATTCCTAATCCAACTAAGATGGCGCCTAATAATCCGAAAATGAGAAAAAGTCTATTCGGCGAGCCTTGGTCTTTTGCTTGATAATACTCTCTTATACCCACTGCGTTATCTTCCGAAATTATTCCAGCTTGGATAAGCTCTTCTAAGTCATCTAGTATTTTGCTCACAATGAGTGGGTATTACGAATTAAAAAAACTCCGAGTCCACGTATAGTCGATAGGTGATGAGATCATCTTCCACTATTTTTTCCAGCTTATCGCTTTTCCAGAAATTGAATGTGGAAACATTGCCGTTTTGCTCTATTTCAAAATTGAAAAAGCCTTCTTCAATATCGAAATCGGTGGTGATGTTATCTTGAAAAAACAACTTTTTCTCTTCGTTGGGAGTGACTGTTTTTTCAAACGTTCTTGGTAAGCAAGAGGTTTGTGTTCCTAGGCAAACTCGAACCCGATACACAACCTCAATATCGCGTGTGGTTTTGTTGATAACGTAGAAGTCAACTTCCCGAAAATCGCGTTTGCAATTACTGAAGAATAGGGGGAGCATCAGCAGTATGAGCAGCCGTGCGCGCATTTTTAAAAGTACATCCAATGCCATTGCGTTTGTCCATTTTGTTGGAGCTCAAAGGTAGGCAAAGGAATTTTAATAAGATTAAGTGTGTGGACAAAATTTCTCCAAAAACGATTTTTGATGGGAATTTTCGTGAGATCAATGTCTAGCGAGAAAAGAAATTGCCGCTCATGTTCGTACATGTTGAAGTTTGGGTTTTGTCTCTGGCGCTCAGGGTCGCCGGTAAGCATGCCCATACCACTGTGTCCCACGGAAAAACACAGCCAAGCGGGGAATCTGTCCCAGCCAAGTGTTCCGGGGCTTGCAGATAGCCAGTAAGTTTGACCATTGTAATCTTTGATCCAACTCTGCCAGCTATTGGCGCCCAGTAAATCTGGATTGTACTCTCGATAAGGACTCCCGCTAAAGGAGAATTTCATCATGAATTTTTGTTCATCCCAAAGCGCCTCTTGCCCAATTGCCAAAGCGGCTCCGACGGTATTAGCGATGAGGTCCCCGGTAGAAAACCCCCATTCGTCAGAAAAGCCGTCAAAAATTTCTACGGCTAATAAAAACGCCCAGCCTTGCAAGCCTCCATACCATAGGGCTTTTTCCTTGGGCATGCCCGTCCAGCGCATTACTTTGTACATGGTAACTCCACCGTAATAGGCTGAGTAAGCATGGCCAATTTTATCCATCTGAAGCCAATCGCGATTGTCGTTGTGAAAATGAAATCCCGATTGCGGATAATCGGCATACCACAAATAGTATAGCCCGGCGAGAGTAGTGGCGGCGGATATGGAGATGGCTGCCGTTGAATACCTCAGTCTTTGTTTGTTGAGGGTGTCTGATGGTGTAAGAAAGCCATCGAGGTCAAACTGCGCGCTAAGTTGGCCTATGCTAAGCAGTAAAATTATCGCTGTATGCCTTGCTTTTGCAGCCATTTAATGTATTTCTGTTTGTTTACACTATGCTCACGATCATTGCGGGCAAAGCTATGGTAGCCCGGACTGTCGGGGTTGGCACACATGAATAAATAATCGTGAACTTCGGGGTTAAGTACAGCCTTCAGGGCTTTGGTGCTTGGAAAGCCGATGGGGCCAGGAGGAAGTCCAAAATAGATGTAGGTATTGTAGGGGGAGTCAAATTCTAAATCGGAATACAACACCCGCTGCGGTATAAAGCTGGGGTCAACTTGCTGCTTGGCGAAAATAACAGTTGGGTCTGACTGTAGCTTCCAGTTTTTTCGCAAACGATTGAGGTAAAGTCCGGCAACTTTAGGCATTTCGTCTTGCTTTACGGTTTCTTTTTCTACAATGGAAGCTAGGATGATAACCTCGTGCGGACTTAGATTTTGGGCTGCGGCTTTTTCTCTTCTTTCGTCGGTCCAAAAGCGATGATACTCAATAATCATTCGCTCTACGAAGTCTGCTGCGGAGGTGTTCCAATAGAATTCGTAGGTGTTGGGAATAAATACTCCTCGCTGATTTTTATTGGTAATTCCGTCGGGCCATTGTCTGTCGGTACGGAAGAATTCGTTCAATAAAGACGATGAATCTGCCTCGATGTATTGGGCAATTTTTCCCGCCAGCTCTTGAAAGCTACTTATATGACTAAAAGTAACCTTTACCGGGGTTTGATTTCCTGCTTTGAGCTGGTTGATTACCTCTTTGATATTTGCATTTTTAGAAATGATATACCTGCCGGGCTTTATTTTTTTGTCTAATTCTCGTGAGCGAGCAATCAAAGCAAAAGACGAGGTGTCTAAGTTCATGGGCCATTCATACACGCTGTCTAAGAGGGTCTTAAAGGTGGCTCCCGTGGGAATGAAAAGTTCTTTATCGTACTGGTCGGTAAGCAAAGGTTTTTTCCACACTCTATAGTAGAAATACGCTAAGGCAATTCCGGTTAGAATGCCAAACACAATGATTAGTGATAGGATAATTTTAAATGATGTTCTCATTCTGAAAAAATTAGAGTTGTCCTTTTAGCCATTCAATACCTTGAAGTATTTCTGGATTATTGGGGTTTATTTTATTGGCTTTTTCCAACCAGTCAAGCGCCAGTTGCAGTTCATTATTTCGTACATGTAGCCCGGCGAGTTTCATATACGCACCGAGATAATTCGGGTCGGTTGCAATAGCGCTAAGATAGGCTTTTCTTGCCATTTGGTCATTGCCTTTTATTTCTTCCAAAAACCCTCTATTGTTCAATACAGAAGGGTCATAGCCCATTTCTTTTTCGATTTCTTGGAAATGCTTTTCGGCCAAATCGTACTTCTTGTTTTTTATACTAATAACCGCAGCCTTTGCGCGAAACTCGGGAATAAACGGAGCTAGTTCTACCGCTTTTTCTACATAGGCCAAAGCCTCGTCTAATTCTCCCGTTTGGTTATAGGCCTCCGCAATGCGAAAAGCCGTCCATGCGTGGAGGTTGTCGTACGACTGCTGGTGGAGTTTGCTTCTGGTGATGTGCGTGCGTTGGTAGGTGACGAGGTCGGTAAAGCTCTGATTGAGATAATGGAAATGAATCCAAGCTTCGGGGTATTGATCCCTGCCAGCCTTCAGTAACAGTGTCCGCGCCGAGTCGAGGAGGTAGGCTTGACTATCAAATCGTTCGAACTGCTGAAGGTAGGCGTAAATTCTACTGCGTAAATCGGGTTGAGGATTGTTGATGGCCACCAATCCGGCAAAAATCTTTTCTTTGGTTGTGGTGGTATCGTAGTTTTTACGAATATAGTGGTCGTGTACCCGAACGTGCGGAATATCGCTGCTTCCAGAAACGGGCATGTGGCAGCCTACGCAATTGTTTTCCACCGCCTGGCGCTCCAGAGCGGGTGCGCTGCAATCATCGGGGCTTAAGTGGCAGTTTGCGCAAGAGCTGTTAAAAGCCTGGGCACCCGTGACTTTTACGCTGATGTGAGGATTGTGACACGATGTGCATACAAAACTTTCGGGTGCGCTTTGGTAGCATTTGCTTTGCTTGAAGCGATCTACGTGGGAGGCCATAATAAAACTGTGGTCGTTCTCGTAGCGTGGCAGATAAATATCCATCACCTGATTGAGAATCATACCCGGACGGAAATCGAAAAAGCTTTTATCCACTTGCAAAACGGCATTGCCTTGCAGATGGCATCGCTGACAAATTTCAAAGCGCAGTTGAGCCGTAAGTTTTTTGGGGTTTACAATGCTATAGTCGATGTATTTCGAGGTGTCGGTAATATCGCCGCGTTGAATTTTAGCTACGTGTGCGCTCCCCGGACCATGGCATCTTTCACAGTCAATGCCTTCGGGAAGGTTTTGGAATTTGTTTTCAGAACCCATCACAAAGCCGGTAGGCATGGCGTTATGGCAGCTCATGCACTCCAAGCCGATGATGCGCGAAAAGCGACTGTTGGCTCCGTCTTCATAGCCGGGGGGTAGATCGGCCTTTGCCTTTTGCGCATACCAAGTAAGTGGAGCTTGAAAGTAATGGTCGTTGATATGAAAAATGTTGGATTGCGTGTGTTGTCCGGAGCCAATGATATAGTCAACTTCTTGCTGGATGAGGTGGGTAGTATCTCCATTTTCCAAGCGAAACTCTTCGATTATCAAACGCTCGTTTTTCCAAAATGCGCGGTAGAAAAAATCCAGAATCGAATCGTAAACGGGAGGGTGGTTTTCAAAGTCGGCGATGCTTTTCCCCTGGTGCGCGTGCTCATACGATAATCCCATTCCGGTATGTGAGAAGGTCTCGTAAATGTCTTGATGGCATTGGGCGCAGGTTTGAATTCCCACGTAGCTTACGCTGTCACCGTGATTCCAGTACTCCGCAATTTCCTCCGTTTTTACAGGATTGCATAAAGTCATGCTAAAAATCACGGCAACGCATACTGCTAGGGTTAGATAGCGTAGCTTATGGGTGAAAATCATAAATCGTTTAGCTCAATTCCTCCTTTAAAGACCACCTCTGCCGGGCCTATAAGCCAGATGTTGCGGTATTCAGTTCCTTGGCGTTCGAGTTCCACGCGCAGTGTTCCACCGAGCGTTTGAATGGTGTATTTTGCTTGTTGTTTGTTGGCCAAAAAAGCAGCGGTGATGGCGCAAGCAGTCACGCCTGTGCCGCAGCTGTAGGTTTCGGCTTCAACGCCTCTTTCGTAGGTTCGCACAATGAGTTCGTTGTCATCAGCTTGTTGCATAAAATTCACATTGATTCCCTGCTCTTCGTAAGCGGGTTCATTGCGGAATTTTGCGCCTTTTTCGTTGACATTTATGGTGGAAATGTTTTTCTCTTTCACCACCAGATGAGGTGAGCCGGTGAAAAGTTCGTAACCTGGCGACACCACTTTTGGCATTGCGGCTTTCGACATTTGCAAGCGCACTTCGCCATTAGGTAAAATTTCGGCTTTGTGCTTTCCATCCGGTCCTAAGAAGCTGCATTGCTGGCCTACGATGCCTAATGAATGGGCAAAGGCTACGATACATCTGCCGCCATTTCCACACATGGTGCTCTCACGACCATCGCTGTTGAAGTATATCATGTTGAAATCGTGTGAATCGGAATTTTCCAAAAGGATTAGTCCGTCTCCACCAATTCCAAATCTTCTATCGCACAATCGTTTGATGAGATCAGTGCTGGCGTTTTTCAGCACTTTTTCCCTATTGTCTATCAGTACAAAATCATTTCCGGTACCTTGATATTTTACGAAGGAAACAATCATTTTTTCGAAAATTACAATTTAATATGGAGCGTAAAATTACTGATGCGCGCGGTTAAACCTATGTTAAATACCCTTTTGAAAGTCTGAGGTGTTATTCAGATGGAACAGTTTCTGAATACCTTTGGACTTCGAGAAAGATGCTACGCGCGCCATTCTCATTCAAGCCACGAAATTACATATTATCAATAATCAAAACAAGTATGAAGCGAATATTGACTATTGGCGCAACCGCCATTTTGACAGGAGCACTGACTCTTTGGGGTTACAAAACCTTTTTCGAACAACCACAAGTTACCATTATTCAGCAAGATTCCAATGCGCCGCTGGCCAGGATGACATCCAATCTTCCCGAGGCGGCGTTTGATTTTGTTTCCGCTGCTGAGTTGGCCTTGCCTACGGTTGTTCACGTGAAAACGGAAGTTCAGGCGCATCGTCGTCCGATGAACCCTATCGAGGAATTTTTCTTTGGTCCCCGTATGCAGCAGCCGCAGATACAGATGGGAACGGGTAGTGGAGTGGTTGTGACCTCTGATGGCTACATCATCACTAATAATCACGTGGTGGCTAATGCCAGTGGAATTGAAGTTGTTCTTCACGATGGCAAGGAATTGCGAGCAAAGGTTGTGGGCGTAGATCCGGCAACCGATTTGGCCTTAATTAAGGTTGATTACGACAATCTTCAGCCGGCACTATTTGCCAATTCCGACGATATAAGCGTGGGCGAATGGGTGCTTGCATTAGGAAATCCGTTTAATCTTACCAATACGGTTACCCACGGTATTGTCAGTGCCAAAGGTCGTTCCATCAATATCATCAACGATCGTACGGCTATTGAGGCCTTTATCCAAACCGATGCGGCTGTGAATCCGGGTAATTCGGGCGGTGCCTTGGTGAATATTAAAGGAGAGTTGGTGGGAATTAATACCGCGATTTCTTCTCGTTCTGGTTCTTTTGAAGGTTACTCTTTTGCCGTGCCTAGTAACATTGTGCAGAAGGTTGTGGAAGATATCTTGGAGTTTGGTGTGGTGCAACGTGCATTTATCGGTGTAAATATTACCGACATTTCTCCGGAGAAAGCCAGAGAGCTAAAACTGGAAAACCGCAACGGGGCTTTTGTAGCAGGACTCGCGCCCAACGGAGCTGCAGCCGAAGCAGGTATTGAGGAAGGTGACGTAATTGTGAGTGTTGACGGAAGAACCGTTCGTCGCTCTTCGGAATTGCAAGAAACCATCGGAAGGAAGCGTCCGGGTGATAAAGTGAAAGTGGAGGTGATTCGCAAAGGCAAAAAGCAAAATTTTGAAGTGATCCTTCGCAATCAAGAAGGTACAACCGAGGTGGTGGAGAAAGACATCATTGCTTCTACTGCCGGACTGGGTGCGAGCTTTGAGCCAATTACCAATGACGAGCGTTCAGAGCTTGGAATTAATGGCGGCTTGAAGGTTACGGAAGTTCGTCAGGGTAAACTCGCTCAGGCCAATGTGCCCAAAGATTTTATCATTACCCATGTCAATAGAAAACCGGTTAAATCGGTGGAGGATTTGAATAAAATTCTCGGAACACTAAAACCCGGAGATGGAGTGATGGTGGAGGGCTTGTTTCCTAATGGCCGACCAGGGTATTTTGCCTTCGGGTGGTAGAGAGGTGTTTTGAGTTTTAGAATGGCTTGTAGCCGCATATTTTAACACGAAAAATAAACAACGTCGCGTAAACAACGCGGCGTTTTTTTATGTTACAAATACAGAAGAAAGAATGGTCCGGGAAAGTGGTGATTTACGTGTGTTTGTGGTGGATAGCCGGGCCATTCTTTTCTATTTCTTTATTCTCAAAATAAATTCCCCTACATCTTGCATGACCTGCTCATTGAAGGTTTCTTCGATGGTGGCGTAGTTCATCGGATTTCCGTCGGTGCAGGTTTGGAAAAGGTGGTTTAGCGAATCGTATATCTTAACTTCTACGGGGACTCTATTCTGTTGTAATATGCGTAAAAAACTCCGAGTATTTTCTTCGGCGGGCACTTGCGAATCTAGGCGACCATTGATTACTAAGGTTGGACTTTTTATTGCATGAATTCCATCCCGTACTGGATAGTGCAAAAAGAAGTAAAACCACGGAGTCAACATGCTATTCGATATGACGGCGTATTCTTTTCGCAATGCTTCGGGGTCATCGTAGTCGCGGGCTTTTACGGCAAAATGCCCTTCGAGCTTGGTGTGGGCTTCTTCCAGTGAATTTGCCGCAAGCATAATGTCGAAATACACGGAAACTTCCTCGCGTGATTTTTCTCTTTGTCGCTTTGACAGACCTTGCAACTCTTCAATCCAGTCTCTTTGCAATAATAAAAGCTCTTTGGCTGGCAATCCCGATGCAGCGGCCATAATGAGAAATGCTGGAGGGGTGTTTTGCAGTTCATTATTCGCAATCATTGCCGTCCAACCACCTTCGCTATGACCAAAGAGTCCCACGCGTTTTTTGTCTATTCTTCGGTGCTTCAACAGTTTGAGATAAGCCTGTCTTACATCCGCGCCAAAATCACCCGTGGTGGCTCTGTCAAAGTCACCACCTGATTCACCCACTCCTCTTTCGTCGAAACGCAATACGGCTATTCCCATGCGCGTGAGATGATCTGCAAGTACCAGAAACGGTTTGTGACCTAAAATCTCACTATTGCGATCTTGCGGCCCACTTCCCGTAATGAGAATCACTGCCGGAAAACGCTTCCTTCCTCGGGGAATAGTCAAGGTTCCGTGAAGAGTATCTCCATCATCATTAATAAAGAAAAATGCTTCTTCTAAGTAAGGGAATGGCGGACTCGGCTCCTGCGGACGCTTGGGTTTTCGGTCTTCCTCCAGCAGGGGTTTAAGCGGAAATCCAAACGATTGGCCACCCTGAATCCAACGACCTTCCATCTCATCGGGACCCATTAGTTCAGCATGAAAAGTAATGTCGGCCTCAGAAAGTCGGCACATCAACTCACCATTTCGAATGCGTACATCATTGAAGGCAATTCCAAAAGCACCCTGGTTGGGGCTATCAAAACTTCCCTTCACTACGTGAGCTTCAATCGAGTCGATGTGAATATTGATTTTTAATTTTTGAATGCCAATGTTCATTTCACCTGTCCAACTGCCGTGAAATTGCTGACCGTAAGTGAATGTTGCAAATCCGAGTAATAAAAAGAAGAGATAACGATGCATAATAGTTGGGGTGTTTTGCGCAAAAGTAAGTATTTCAAGCTTGGGAAAAAAGCGAGCAGTTGAAAATGTCGTTGTGTTTTATGTCTTTGAAAGTTTGAATGCATGTGTAATCCCAACGGTTCAGAAACAAAGCCGAAAAGCTCAATTGTATTTTCTCCGTTTTAATACACAATTCAATGGAAAAATATGTGTAGTTTTGTCAACTTGAACCGCAGTAATAAAACAACACTTTATAATCCGTCTATGAATCCAATCGTTAAACAAGAAGCCTCAAAATGGGGCTTGGTTATGGCCTCCGTTTCCATTGTTTTTTATCTTCTTGCCTACATGTTCTATCTCGAATGGTTTGCTAGCTTAGCCGTAACCTCTATTCTCTTTGTGGTAAATATTGTGTTGCTTGTGTTAGCTATACGCAGTGTTCGCGAGCAGATGGACGGGTTTATTGAGTTTAAAGACGCCTTTACCACCTCTTTTATTGCCAGTGTAATTGCATCGCTCATCGGAACGGTAGTGGTTATTTTTATTTTCAACTTCCTCGATCCTGATGCGGCGGCTGCGGTGAGCGATATCGTGCTTGAAAAATCTGTAAGCATGGCTGAGCGTTTTGGCGCCTCGGATTCTGATTTGGAGAAGATGATAGAAGGTTTAAATTCAACTAACCAATTCGCTATTGGAAATCAAGTGCGTGGGTTTTTTACCGGACTGCTATTTTCCGCCGCCATCTCCGCCGTTCTTGCCGCCTTCTTGAAGAAAAATAAGCCCGTTATTTACGAATAAACCTATGCAAGATTTTGACGTAAGTGTAGTTGTTCCCTTATTCAACGAAGAAGAATCTTTGCCGGAATTGCACGCCTGGATTCTTCGTGTGGCCGAGGCTAATGCACTTAAAATTGAGGTAGTGTTTGTTGACGACGGAAGTACCGACTCTTCATGGAAAGTGATCGAGGATATTGCCAGTAAGGATGCCAATGCCAAAGCGCTGCGTTTTCGACGCAACCACGGAAAAAGTGCTGCCCTGCAAGTGGGCTTCGGAGTAGCTTCAGGTGAAGTGGTGATTACCATGGATGCCGATTTGCAAGATAGTCCCGATGAAATTCCCGATTTGCGTAAAATGATTGTTGAGGAAGGCTATGACCTAATTTCTGGCTGGAAGAAAAAGCGCTATGATCCGATCTCTAAGACGCTTCCCACTAAACTATTTAACTGGGCTACCCGGAAGATTTCGGGAATTCACCTGCACGACTTCAACTGTGGACTGAAAGCCTACCGTTTAGAAGTGGTTAAAAATATCGAGGTATATGGAGAGCTTCACCGCTATATCCCATTTTTGGCGCGTAATGCCGGATACACCAAAATTGGCGAAAAAGTGGTGCAACATCGCGCTCGTAAGTATGGTACAACCAAATTTGGTCTCGAACGCTTTATCAATGGCTTCCTCGATTTGGTTACCCTGGCTTTTGTATCGAAATTCAGTAAACGCCCCATGCACTTTTTCGGTGGCTTGGGTACATTGATGTTTGCTTTCGGGTTCTTTTCTGCCTTGCTAATTGGCGCGGGAAAACTCTATTCGCTTTCGCAGGGAGTAAAAGCTATTTTGGTTACCGACAACCCTTGGTTTTACATCGCCTTAACATCAATGATTCTCGGTACCTTGCTTTTTTTAGCAGGATTTATCGCCGAAATGATTTTGCGTAATACCGCACGCAAAACCGAATACAGCATCGGGGAACGCATTCACTGCTAGGGTAGTGCCTTGCTCGCTTCCATATTTGGCGCTTGAAAAATAATTGTTATGCAGAAAATACTCGTAATCAGTGATTACGCCAATATCGTTTCGGCTCGGCCCGAAGCGGAGATTTTTATTTCCTTACATAAGCGAGGCTGGGATTTGCTGTTGATGGTGCCCGAACAGTCGCCTTGGATTCCTCGATTTAAAGAAGAAGGTGTTCCTTTGGAATTATATACCCCGGGAGGACGAAAAGATCCGGGTGAAATTGCCCACATTCGACGTGTACTGGATGAACACAATATCCCTCTGATGATTTTGTTTAACAATCGGGCGGTGATAAACGGGGTTCGGGCAGCTAAAGGTCATCCCGTGAAAGTAGTGGTTTACCGCGGAACGGTGGGCAATGTGTACTGGTACGATCCCACTTCTTATCTGAAAGTTCTTCATCCCCGTGTTGATTATTTGCTCTGTTTGCAAGAAGGCGTTCAAGCGCATTTGGATAAGCAAATGGTTTTCACGAAAAAGAAAACCTTCCTCATGCGCAAAGGCCATAAGCCTGAATGGTATGATGGGGTTCAGCCGAAGCCGCGTAGCGAGTTTGGTGTGCCCGATGATGCTTTTTTGATTTCGTATGTGGGAAATGTGCGGAGGTTTAAAGGGGTCAAATATCTTTTGGCAGCCACGCATGTTTTAGCAAAAAAGGCGGATATTCATTTGATGCTCATCGGAAATGGTTTTGATAAAGAGCCGTTTTTGAGTATGATTGAAGCCAGTCCAATGAAAGACCGAATTCACGTTTTGGGTTATCAAAAAGAAGCACTTTCCTTTGTTGCCGCAGCCGATGTTTCCGTATTGCCATCGTTGCGTACGGAAGCACTTAATAAAGCGGTTCAGGAGGCCATGCACTTAGCTATTTGCCCGGTAATTACCAACATAGCCGGAAATCAGGGGATGGTGCAAGATGGGGAGAATGGTCGAGTGGTACCCATAAAAGACAGCGATGCTTTAGCTGCTGCGATATTGGATTGTTACGCTCAACCGGAAAAAACCAAAGAAATGGGACAAAAGGCTCGCGCGCACATGCGAAGCTGGCTAACTCACGAGCGTACGGTGGAAATGGCCGAGCAGGCATTTACAGAAATGTTGGCCCTCTAGCAGTGTTCATTTCCTGTGAAAAAAAACGAAGGCTAAGCACTTGCAGAGCCCTCGTTTTTTTGTATTTTTAAAACTTGAAAAAGCACCCCAAAAATTCCCGCTATGGCAGATACCATTAATTACACCGAAGATAATATTCGTTCGCTCGACTGGAAGGAGCATATCCGACTGCGTCCGGGGATGTATATCGGTAAATTGGGCGATGGAAGCTCACCAGATGACGGAATTTACATTCTCATCAAGGAGGTTATCGATAACAGTATCGACGAGTTTGTGATGGGTACGGGGAAGACCATCGAGGTGAAGGTATCCGAAGATGAAGTGAGTATTCGCGATTACGGTAGAGGTATTCCTTTAGGTAAAGTAATCGACTGTGTGAGTAAGATAAACACCGGGGCGAAATACGATTCTCAAGCTTTTAAAAAATCGGTGGGATTAAATGGTGTGGGTACCAAAGCCGTTAACGCTCTTTCGGACTTCTTTAAAATTCAGAGTATTAGGGATGGGCAAACCAAGGTTGCGATCTTCGAAAAAGGCCAGCTTATTGAAGATCAGCCGGTGACGGACTCCACAGCTCGTCGAGGAACGCATGTCGTCTTTAAACCCGATAATTCGATTTTCAAAAAATTCCGATTCGTTTCTGAGTACATCGAACGCATGATACGCAATTATGTGTATCTCAATCCCGGTCTCAGTATTTATTACAACGGAGAAAAGTAATATTCGGAAAATGGACTAAAGGATTTATTGGAAGAGAACATCGATACCGAAGTACTGCACCCGGTGATTCACCTTCGTGGAGAAGACATTGAGGTTGCTATTACACACAGTGAACGCTCACAGTCGGAGAGTTACTATAGCTTCGTAAATGGTCAGCATACCACGCAGGGCGGTACGCACCAAGCGGCATTTCGTGAGGCTTTGGTGAAAACCATGCGGGAGTTTTACAATAAAAACTTCGATCCTAGTGATGTGCGCCAATCGGTGATTGCGGCCATTGCCGTGAAAGTGGTGGAGCCGGTTTTTGAATCTCAAACCAAAACCAAGCTGGGATCTACCGATATGGGGCCGGATCTTCCGTCTGTTCGCTCCTTTATCGTGGACTTTGTAAAAACCCAGCTCGATAATTATCTGCACAAAAACCCTGATGTTGCGGAAGCTATTTTGCGTAAAATAAACAGGGCAGAGCGCGAGCGTAAAGATTTAGCGGGTATTCGCAAATTAGCCCGCGAACGTGCGAAAAAGGTGAGTTTGCACAATAAAAAACTTCGCGATTGTCGGGTACACTATACGGATTTAAAACACGATCGCAGACAAGAAACTACGCTCTTTATTACCGAAGGGGATTCGGCGAGTGGCTCAATTACCAAGGCCAGAGATGTGAATACGCAGGCGGTTTTTAGTTTAAAAGGAAAACCCTTAAACTGCTACAATCTTACGAAGAAGGTGGTGTATGAAAATGAAGAATTCAACCTTTTACAAGCAGCATTGGATATTGAGGATGGTTTGGAGAACCTTCGTTACAATCAAGTGGTAATTGCCACCGATGCCGATGTTGACGGTATGCATATTCGTCTGCTGCTCATCACATTCTTCCTGCAATTTTTTCCCGAGTTGGTTCGCGAGGGGCACCTATATATTTTGCAAACACCGCTTTTCCGGGTGCGAAATAAGAAGGAAACCATCTACTGTTATTCCGAAGACGAGCGTCGTAATGCGATGGCTAAACTTGGTGCAAAACCCGAAATCACCCGATTTAAAGGTTTGGGAGAAATTTCTCCAGACGAGTTTAAGCACTTCATCGGAAAAGATATTCGTCTCGATCCAGTGATGATCGGCAGAGATAGTTCGGTAGAAACCTTGCTGGAATTTTACATGGGAAAGAACACGCCGAAGCGCCAAGAGTTTATTATTGAGAACTTGCGCGTCGAAAAAGACGAGGTTTTGGTTTAGGGGTATTCCTAAATCAGTTATTAGGAAATTAGGCCGATAAATCATTTTTTTTCGTCGTTGAAAAATTTCTTTTCTATTTGTTAAAAAATTTGCATTACATTTGCTTAAAATCTGTACCTAGTTCGGATACCAAATTTTAATAATCTAACGCAAAGAAATACAGCGTATGCGTTTTTTGTATATTTCAGTAGTTGTTGCCCTTATCGGTTTTTCAACAAACGTTCAAGCCCAAATTAGCACAGGCACTCCCCCGCCTGAGGTTCAGCTTGATGATTGCATTCCTTTTATTGCAAATGCCTTTACCCCTAATGGTGATAATCGCAACGACTTGTTTGGTGTGAAAATCAATCCTCGTTGTAACTTGGTTGATTTCCGCATGCAAATCGCCGACCGTTGGGGTAGAAAAATCTTTGATGTGGACAACCACCGCGAAGCTTTTTGGTGGGATGGAACGTGGGACGGAACACTTCTTCCTAGTGGAGTGTACTTCTACCAAATCACCGCACGCTTCGATCCACCATCCGGCGCCGAAACCCAGCTTATCAATCGCTCCGGAACGGTTACACTCATACGATAATCAAAATTTATAGCATAAAAAAAGGCCATCATTACGATGGCCTTTTTAATTTAAATATCGAGCTTTCTAGACAAACATCACTTATTCGGAAACGAAAATGCCTTTCATAGAAGCATGCCCCGGATAAGTACAAATAAACTGGTAAATTCCTGCTGGCGGCGCAGTAAATTCCACTTCTACGACTTCACCTGGATTTGCCATTGGTGTAGCTGCATAAATAGATGAATGATCCGGCACGTACTGATTGTCTGGACCAGCCTCAATCGCCAAAGGATAAATTTCTTCAGAAGATCCACGGTCGATGAGCACGAAGTTGTGAATCATTCCGTGCGCTTCCGCAACGTTGTCGAGTACTACACGTACGGGTGCTCCAGCCGGAACCTTGATTTGCTTTGGCTCGAAGGCCATTTCCATCATCGTTTCACCTGTAGTGGTCAAATTGATAACGATGGTTTCCATTTCTTCTGCTTCGGTTGCGGTCTCCTCCATTGTAGTGGCCTCCTCAACCTCAGGCGTTGTGGTTGTTTCTTGCGCAGGCGCGCTTTCACTTCCTCCGCCGCAAGCTGTCAATGCCATAAAGCCGGCAAGAACGATAACTTTTTTCATAAGTAAATAATTTGATTGGGGTTTGTTACATGAAATCACAAAGCGGAATCGTTTTCATTGGTATTTCAATCGAAAATAATTTCCTTTATGCTTATTTCATAATAACTGAGTTAAAAAATAATTGATGTGAACAAAATAAAGTCCACGCTACATGGTACTTTTGAACTCTAACAAATTTAGGTGTCTTTTTGTTGAGCACAAAGAAAAACATACTATTTTTATTGCGAACAGACCATCTTCACAACACCGGAGGAGATGTGGTTCAAGCTCGCACAACCGCCGCCTACTTGCAAAAGTTCGGTTATCATGTTGATGTCTTGACCTACCACGAAGTCAGAGATTGGTCGAAGTATCATCGAATTCAGGTTTTTAATATTGGTCGACCCGCAGAAATTATCCCTATTTTACAAAAAGGAATCCCGGTGTACCTATTCACCATCTGGGTTGACTTTTATCATTTGGATGTAGCTCGACTCTCAGGTTTTAAACGCTTCATTGCCAAAATGAGTGGTGCTTTTGGTTGGGAGTATCTCAAGACTTTTGCTCGTTGGACAAAAAATCAGGTGCCTTTTCCCGGTTGGCGATACCTTTTTACCGGTCACCGCCGTTCCATGCAGTACGTACTTGACCGCGTGGCTGGCGCATTTGCCTCTACAGAGAATGAATGGCAGCGGCTTTCGGAGCATTTTGAATTGCCACCTGTTCGTGAAGTTGTTCCTCTCGGTGTAGATGTCAGCCACATTTCAGATGTATCACAAAGAATTGAACCTCATTCAGTTTGTTTCGGCGGGTACATCGAGCCGAGAAAAGGTGTGCTGGAACTCATTCGTGTGTGTAATAAACGAGGCTGGAAACTGCATGTTTTTGGTAAGCCGAGTAAGCAAAACATCGCCTACTTTGATCAATGTAAAAAGGAGGCGGGTGCGAATATTGTTTTCCATGGCTATCAAAGCAGGGAGGCCTATCTCCAACAAGTGATGCGTTCGGCAGTGGTTGCTTTGCCTAGCTGGTTTGAAACTACCGGACTGGCCGCTTTGGAAGCCGCCTGTCTTGAAAAACCCGTGGTAGTTGGTCGGGGAGGGGATACCGCCGAAGTCTTTGGAGATTACGCGCATTATGTTGATCCGGGAAATGAAGCACAATTGGAAGCACAAATTGAAAAGGCATTTTCTTGGACGCCCACCGAAGCTTCGAGGAAGCATTTTGCCCAGTTTAGTATGAAGGCGCACGCGGAGGCTTTGAGTAAATTTTACCAGAAAAAGCGCGTGATACTTCTCGGCACGCGCGGTGTACCCAATCAATACGGTGGATTTGAGGCGCTGGCGGAGGCATTGGCTCAGCATATCGATTCTGCCGATTTGGAGCTTTGGATTCAGCAACCCAATGACCATGTATATAAGGAGTCAAAATTTGAGCATGCCCATTTGTTACAAGTCAATAATCCGGAAAATGCGCTCGGAACTTTTGGACAGTTTTTTTACGATTTAAACGCCATTCTTGCGGCTCGAAGAAAGACCTTTGATTTGTGGGTGCATTTGGGATATACCAGCAATACGCTGTGGCATTTTCTCTGGGCAAAACACGCTACGCATATTTCCAATATGGACGGATTGGAGTGGCAGCGCTCGAAATATCATCCTTTGGTACAGCGGTTTTTGCGATGGGCGGAAAGACGTGCCGTGAAATCTTCCCACTTTCTCATTGCCGATCATCCCGCTATTGCCGCTTATTTGCGTGAGAAATACCAACGTGAATCTACCCTCATTGCTTATGGTGCCGATGAGCAGATGGTGGCAGAAGAAGGGCCGGCAGATCATTTGCCGGTATATGATATGCTCATGGCGCGGATGGAGCCCGAAAATCATGTTCACCTCGTGGTTGAGGCGCACGCTCGCGCGTCGGATGCTCCGCCTTTGGTTGTGGTGGGCGCACTCAATAATGGCTATGCCAGGAAATTACAAAAGCGTTTCCCGTCTTCCGAACGCCTGATTTGGCTTGGAGGGGTTTACGATTCCGGGGTCGTGGAGCGATTGAGGAAAAATTGCCGACTGTATTTTCACGGACACAGTGCGGGTGGAACCAATCCCAGTTTGGTGCAAGCTATGGCTTCATCGTGTCGCATTGTAGCTCATGATAATCCGTTTAATAAAGGCGTGTTGGGCGATAAAGCACTGGCGTATTTTTCGTCAATGGAAGATGTTATGTCAATATTAGACACGTCGATACCTTCGGAATCTGTAGATTTCTCCGGCAGTTATGCACAATGGATAGAAATTTCAGAACAATATGAAACATTGTTTCGGAGAGTGTTAAATGGAAATTTTAGGAGAGAATGATTGATATTCGTATCTTCGCCAGCCTTTAGAGGAGGTAAAAAAAATCTAGCTCCGATGCGTCAAGCAGAACAACAATATTAGCGATCAATACCTTATGAGGCAGTTTTTCTTTTTACAATTCATCTTATTACCCCTTTGGACCCTAGCACAGTTTCTTCCCGCTCAGCGCGACGACGAATATCAAGTGGAGGTAGTCCCAACTGCCGATAAATATGCGCGTGTATATGTAGTGCCGCCCTTGCAAAGTCTGGATGCCGATAGTGTGATTTTTGCTCTACCACGTGTTGTTCCCGGGACCTACAGCATCAGCAGCTTTGGTCGTTTTGTTGATTCACTAAGTGTAATTGATCAGCATATTGAATCCTTGGAAGTCATTCGCTTAGACGATAATCGTTGGTATATACCCAACGGGAAAGATGTTTATCGCATTTCGTATCGGGTAAATGAGACCTTCTCTCGTCCCGGAGCGAAAATTTTTGAACCATCGGGTACGGCTTTTCGAGAGGGGTATTTATGGATGAATTACTTCGCTATTGTTGGTTACATACTTCAGGCTGATGATCTTCCCTTTGAGCTCACCGTGCAGCGTCCCTTGAACTTTTATGCAGCAGGGAATTTACCGGTGAAAGAATCCAACTTTTCTGAAGACGTTTTCACCGCACCCAATTATTTCTTTTTGCACGACAACCCGCATTTGTACGCCCTCCCTGATCACCAAAGCGTAAAGGTGGCCAATACCAACGTACACCTCGCTGTTCATAGTCCTCAGGGAATAAATTCCGCCGAGGAAATCATGCCCGCAATTGCGGATCTTTTTCAGGCCGCAGCGGATTATTTTGACGGAGAACTCCCGGTAGAGGATTACCATATTTTACTGCTCTTTGCCGATGTGAGTTCGGGTGAGAGTTATAACTACGGAGCCTTAGAGCACCATTACAGTACCACCGTTTTTATGCCCGATTTACCACTGGAGTATATTCTGGATAACATTCGCGATATTGTAGCACACGAATTTCTGCACATTGTAACACCACTTAATTTTCATTCGGATAGGGTACATCATTTTGATTTTCAATTTCCCCGAATGTCGCGGCACCTTTGGTTGTACGAAGGCGTAACGGAATACACCAGTCATCTAATGCAGGTTCGCGGAGGTGTTACTTCGCCTTCTGATTTTCTCGATGAAATGCGTTCTAAGATGGAGACTTCTGCTGAGTATGATATGTACGTGCCAATCTACACCGCAAGTAAATACGCTTTTGATGTGCACGAAGATCAGTATCTCAGCGTGTATGATAAGGGCGCTTTAATTGCCATGATGCTCGATTTGCAGCTGATTATTTCGTCTAATGGTGAGAAGGATTTGAAAGATATGATGGTGGAGCTGAGTAATGCTTACGGACCAGATACCTTTTTTGTTGACCACGAATTATTTGACGTAATCGCTTCTCACGGTTTCCCCGAAATACACGAATTTGCCGCCAGGTATATCGAATCCAATCAACCGCTACCGTACA
>JBHYFA010000006.1:0-49894 GCA_051859825.1 Schleiferiaceae bacterium | reverse complement strand
AAACAACTTAACTCCAAATCCTAATGAAGAGGTTCGTTTACAGCATAGTTATCGCCTTAGTTATCCCCCTAGCATTAAACGCTCAACGCCGGGATAAAGAAGATCGCATTGTATATTTCACCGATGATCAAGTCAAGCGACCCTCTCTTTTCTTAGCCGCTGATTTTTCACCAATGCTTAGTAACCGTAGTGTTTTAGGGCAAAGAGGCGCCGGCTTCACTCCTGGTCAAGCCCCTGGAGAAGGTGTCCCTCGTTCGCGGGGAGCATTTGCCTACCATTATGGTGGATACGTAGGACTTCGCATTTCGAGCGCATTGGAGTTTTCCGTTGGTTTGTCACAAAACAACAACGGATGGCTCAATCGAAGAACTGAATTTGAAGGTATTTCAACCGAAACCCGTGTACGAATAAACCAAATGAACGTACCATTTCAGTTTACCTTCTACTCAAAAATGAACGACTTCCTCACGCTAGAGGTCATGCCTATGGTTGAGCTGAACTGGATTACTTCTTACACCGAAGACATCAAAATGCGCCGCGACCCCTTCCTTAATTTAGGTGAGTTTGATATGCTCGACGAATCCAGAAAGTTTAATATCTCCATCGGAATTGGAATTGGTGGTAGATACGAAGTCACCGATCAGTTATCCGTTTATCTTCGACCATTTTTCCGGTATATGATTAATCCATTGATTGAAAATGAAGACCGTCCTCGTGAAGTGATTTGGGGAATAGGGATTATGACTGGACTCCGCTTTGACTTCTTATAAAATCTATTGCAAACCAAAATAATATCATGCAAGAAAGACCACAAACCCTCGGCGAATTTATCATTGATCACCAACGCGATTTTCCTTACGCATCTGGCGAACTTTCGCAATTATTAAGTAGTATTAGACTAGCTTCGAAAATCGTTACCCGCGAAATTCGCAAAGCTGGACTTACCGACATCCTTGGCTCCAACGAAGTAGAAAATGTTCAGGGGGAAACCCAAATGAAACTTGATGAAATTGCCAACGAAATCTTCATCAAAGCGCTGAAAGCCCGTGGCATCATTTGCGGATTAGCCTCGGAAGAAATGGAGGACTTTATCATTTTTGATGAAGAAAAACACAAAGACAGCAAATACTGCGTAATGATTGACCCATTAGACGGATCATCGAATATTGATGTAAATGTTTCTGTAGGCACCATTTTTTCCATATACCGCAGGGTATCTCCACAAGGAGCACCTGTGCAATTGGAAGATTTTCTTCAGCCAGGAAAAAATCAGGTGGCGGCGGGATACGTCGTGTATGGCTCCTCAACAATGCTCGTGTACACCACCGGGCATGGGGTAAATGGATTTACACTTGAACCTTCCATCGGGACTTTCCAGCTTAGCCATCCCAACATGAAAATGCCTGAAGACGGGAAAATTTACTCGGTAAACACCGGTAATTATCTCAAATTCCCCGACGGAGTAAAGGCTTATATCGACTACTGTCAAGATGTAGATTCCTCTACCAACCGTCCTTACACCGGAAGATATATCGGCTCTTTGGTAAGCGATTTCCACCGAAACTTATTGAAAGGTGGAATTTACTTCTACCCTGAGGGAACCAATGCGCCAAACGGCAAACTCCGACTTACTTACGAATGCAATCCACTAGCATTTCTCGCAGAACAGTCAGGAGGTATTGCCACCGACGGCAAACGCAGAATCATGGATATTGAACCCCAAGAGTTACACCAACGTGTTCCGTTTTTTGTAGGATCGAAGAATATGGTTGAAAAAGCTATGGAGTATATTGCGTCTGAATAGAAAAGCTAATACTCAAGTTATATTCTTACAAAGAAAAAAGCCTTGCAAGTAAAAAACTTACAAGGCTTTTTTCGTTGTAGCCCCGCCGGGAATCGAACCTGGATCTTAGGTTCCGGAGACCTACGTACTATCCATTGTACTACGGGGCCATACATTGGTGGCTGTCTATAAAGTCCGATAGCTTCGTTATGCTCAATTGAAAATTCGGTCATTTACCTTAGTAAACTCTCTCATTTTCAATTTTCGCAAGCCTCGCTCTCGAACTTTCTAGCCTAGCCACTTGGTCTTTAGGGACAATTACTACGTGGTGGCTGTCTATAAAGTCCGATAGCTTCGTTAGGCGAATATTGATAAAACGCTCGCCTGAACGCATAAAGGCGGACAAAGATAAGGGCGGAAATGAAATTGCCGTGTCTGGGATTTTTAAAAATCTCGAATAAATCGTGTAGCGATTACAGGAGAGTGCTGCCCCAACATCCACTGATAGCCACCGCCAAACTGCCAGTTGTAATATTGGGAAAACTGCCAATGAAACTGAGGCGTAATTCGGTAATCGTGACCAACTCCCACATGGTAAGAATAGTTGTTCTCAATAGCCAATACCCACTTATCATTCAATCGCTGGTTAAATGAAAGATTCCAAAGCAAAGACCACTCACTTATGTCGGTAAGACCTTCAGAAGAGTCAAATAAATTATGTCTAGGCCCAACTATATTAAATACCGATCTACCTCCACCTAAATCATAACCCATGAGATACAAAAAGCTGTTCTCCAATATACTTCCATCCAAGATATACTCCCCAATCCACTGCCAACCGTGAATAAACGTAGCTTTTTTATTAAAGGAAAAAGTACCTTGAAGTGCAACTTTATAGGCCTCAACCTCTCCATTGTACATGGGTAACTCCAACTCTAAAGCGTAACCATCAGCAAAGGCAAATTCGATTTCTGGCGCCCATTCTACATTATAACGTCGTCTTTGCAAAGGCAAAACACCTAAGGTGTTAACTTCAAATTCGCCTTTACGTGCTCCCAACGGCCGTACCAAATCAAAAATCATAGGTTCGGGAAAAATAGGAGCTCCCTTTACTACATCAGGGTCATACTCATCATTTAAATCATACTCCTCCTCTTGAGCAAAAAGTGATACACTTACGAGACAAAAAAGAAAGATGAAAAGGTTTTTCATAGAAATAAAGAGGCTAAAATTTTGTTTTCATTCACGCCGCGAAAGTGATAGCTTTAACCAATTCAGGAAATTAGAATTTCATTATAAACGAAAAGCAATACACTCCGCAAAACGCACACCTTATTACCAAAATTTACACCGCAGGAAAACACTAAATGTTAATTACTATCAAAATCACACGAACCCTCTACTCTATACCGTCTGCCATCACCAAAAAAATAGACCAAATCGAAATACCCGCACTTACCGCAACATTCAACGAGTGCTTTGTGCCAAACTGCGGGATTTCTATGGCGCCATTACACTGGTCAATCACCAACTGCTCAACCCCCGAAACTTCATTTCCCAAAACCAAAGCAATTTTTTCGTCTTTTGAAATGAAATCGGAAAGCTGTCCCAACGAATAACTCTCCTCTGTCTGCTCCAAAGCAAAAACCCGAAAGCCATCGGATTTAAGCTTCTTCACGCAATCAATGGATGAAGCATGGTAACTCCAATCCACAGATTCAGTAGCTCCCAAAGCCGTCTTCTGAATCGCACGGTGGGGCGGAACGGGTGTACGTTCGCAAAGATGGATGTGCTCCACTAAAAATGCATCAGCTGTACGAAAAACCGAACCCACATTATGCATGCTGCGGAGATTGTCTAACACCAAATGAAGCTTTATCTTCGTGGCCTGTTTGTACTCGGAAAGACCGAGTCGTCCCATTTCATCGGTTTTTAATTTCCGTAAATGGCTTTTTTTATGCATTTTAACCTTTTTTATACGTGAGCAAAAGTACGAGCGAAACCCCTTTAATGAAGCAATATCACGGCATAAAAGCGCGCTATCCGGATGCGATTTTGCTTTTTCGAGTAGGTGATTTTTACGAAACCTTTGGCGATGACGCCGTGCGCACCTCCAAAGTCTTGGATATCGTTCTCACAAAAAGAGCCAATGGCGCCGCTGCACATATCGAACTAGCGGGATTTCCCCATCATGCCCTGGAAAATTATCTACCCAAACTGGTTCGCGCCGGATTTCGCGTAGCCATCTGCGATCAATTGGAAGATCCGAAGAAAACCAAAACCATCGTGAAAAGGGGTGTGACCGAACTGGTGACTCCGGGCGTGACCATGAGCGACCAACTCTTACAGTCGCGTAGCAACAACTTCCTCTGTACCCTTCACCCTTCTGGAGATGTTTGGGGCATCGCTTTGGTAGATATTTCCACGGGAGAATTTCTGGTTAGTCAGGGAAATAAAAACGAAATCGAACAGTGGCTGCAAAACTTTGCACCTAGTGAAGTGATTTTTCCCAAGCGCAACAAGGAAGAACTCCTCCTGCGCATCAAAGAGAAAATGCCCTACTTCGAACTCGATGAATGGGTGTTTAAACCCGACTATACCTACGAGCTTCTCAACCGCCAGTTTGAAACCCACTCCCTCAAAGGCTTTGGAATTGAAGATTGGCCCGAAGCAATCATCGCTGCGGGTGCGGCCATTCATTACCTACGCGATACGGAGCATAAAGATTTAGGGCACATCAAAGGAATTGCCCGCATTTACGGTGGCGACTTCCTCTGGATGGACGCCTTCACCATGCGCAACCTCGAAGTCTTTCGTTCCAATGCCCCCGACGGGGTGAGTTTGGTTGACACCATTGACCAATCGGTATCACCAATGGGTGGAAGACTACTCCGACGCTGGCTTTCGTTTCCCTTGAAAGACGTAGGCGAAATCGAAAAACGTCTTGATTTGGTGGAGTATTTCACCAAAAACCCGAATGCCGGCGATCCCTTCCGTGAGCAGATTAGGCAAATTCACGACTTAGAGCGCCTGGTTTCCAAACTCAGCACGGGAAGAATCAATCCCCGTGAAATTCGCCAATTGCGCAATGGACTCGAAGCCATCGCTCAAATTCAGAAATTAGGGCGGGAAGCCGGTGATGAGAAGATTGAAAAACTGGTTGACCTCCTCCACCCTTGCGAAAGCCTGCGCAAAAGCATTGAAAAACAAATCACCGAAGAGCCCGCAGTGGCAATAGGTAAAGGAAAAGTCATTGCCGATGGATGCAATGCCGAGCTGGATGAGCTGCGCGTTTTACTCACTTCTGGTAAAGACCAGCTCGCCCAGATGCAAGAAAGAGAAATGGAGCAAACGGGCATTCCTAATCTCAAAGTGGCTTTCAACAACGTATTTGGCTACTACATCGAAGTGCGAAATACCCATAAAAATAAGGTGCCCGACAACTGGGTACGCAAGCAAACTTTGGTGAATGCTGAACGCTACATCACCGAGGAGCTCAAGATGTACGAAGACAAGATTATGGGGGCGGAAGAGAAAGTGTTGCAATTGGAGCAGCATCTACTCAACGAACTGATTAAAGAGGCCGTCACGTATGTTGGAGCTTTACAGCAAAACGCACAAAGCATCGCTCGCCTCGATTGTTTGATTTCCTTCGCTATTTTGGCATTGAAAAACGCCTTCTCTCGTCCGGAGTTTACCGATGAGCCAATGATTGAAATCAAAGACGGTCGCCACCCGGTGATTGAAAAGCAACTGCCTCCGGGCAAGCCATACATTCCCAACGATAGTCATCTCCACGCCGAGGGCACCCAGATCATGATGATTACCGGACCGAATATGGCGGGTAAATCGGCATTGTTGCGACAGACGGCCTTGATTAGTCTGCTGGCGCAAATTGGTTCTTTCGTGCCGGCGGCGGGCGCACGTTTACACGCCCTCGACCGAATCTTTGTGCGTGTTGGCGCCTCGGATAATATTTCGCAAGGCGAATCGACCTTCATGGTGGAGATGAACGAGACCTCCACGATTTTGAATAACCTTTCCGCCAAGAGTTTGATTCTGCTTGATGAAATTGGGCGCGGGACTTCCACCTACGACGGAATTTCCATTGCTTGGAGCATCGCCCAGTTTTTACACGAACACCCCTTCCGGCCGCTCACGCTTTTTGCTACCCACTACCACGAACTCAACGAAATGGAGAAAACCTACGAGCGCATCAAGAACTTCAACGTGAGCGTGAAGGAAATCAAGAACGAGATTGTGTTTCTTCGCAAACTGGCCGAAGGTGGAAGCGAGCACAGCTTCGGTATTCACGTAGCAAAAATGGCCGGACTCCCCCCGTTGGTGGTAGGTAATGCCCAGGCGGTTTTAAAGAAGTTAGAATCATCACGCCGTGAAACTTCCAAGCCTGATTTGGCAAAAAAGGACATGCAATTATCCATTTTCCAGCTCGACGACCCACTGCTGGAAGATATTCGCGATGAGATTAAAAATTTAGACATCAACTCCTTAACACCCGTGGAGGCCCTGATCAAGCTGAACGAGATTAAAAGGAAATTGGGGGTTTGATGGGGGGATGGGTGATGAATACGGCTGACGCGCGATTTATCGCGCATCTTTCTTGCTACGCAAAGGATGGTTACGTGGAGCTAATAGAGAGAAAAACAGTTTTAGAAATACGTGTTTACTGCAAATTCAAATTGTGAAATGAAAATGCTTTTGAAGGCTGAGATATTGTTTTGCTCGTAGAAGACAAGCATAGCTTTTTTGTATTCAATAGAGTCAACGGTTCTAAAAGAAATAGGGCAGTAATTGTGATTCATGAGGATGGCGTTACTTACAATTCTGGCTGTTCGTTTATTTCCATCCGCGAAAGGTTGGATGTATGAAATAAGCACCAGGGCAAGTAAAGCTTTCTCGAAAGGATTTTCTTTGTTATTGATTAACGCGCACATGCTGGTTAAAGCCTCTTTAATCTGAAATTCATTATCCAAGGGTTGATAATTTGTTCCAGTAATCCCAACTCTTCTTCTTCGCAAATTTTTATCTATTCCTAATTCTTTTATCAGTAAATAATGAATATTCTCAACCTTTGCCACGGATAAAGGTATTAGATAATCAGGATTTTCGGAAATAAAGTCAATGGCTTCTTTATGGTTAAGTAGCATAACAGCTTCCTCCTTCGTCTTTCCAGAGGCGGTTTCTTTATCCTTTAGGAGTCTTTCTGTTTCTAGTAAAGAATAGGTATTTCCCTCAATTTGCGATGATTTCCAGCTTAAATCAATAGCCAATCTCTCGAACTCAATTTTACGTTCTGATAAAGAAAGAAGTCTCAGATTATTCTGGAATTGCTCTTGCAAATCGTTTAATCGACTAAGTTCATCTTGCGTAAATAATTCGCATGATGCTAAAGTTGAAGAGATCAATTGGTGATTAAACGTATGGTTTATGATTCGCTCGTCAATTTCTTTTTGGAAATATAATTCAACATCAATTGGGTAAAGAACTTCGTAAGAAGATGAAAGTGAATATTTTGTTGAACGTCCATTACCGATTTTGGAAAGTAGTTTTTTTTCCACCAGCTTAACGAGCAAGCGCTTTACCGTTGCAAAACTTATAGAATCAGCAAATTTTTCATAAACCTCTGTAGATGAACACCCTTGCTTTTGCTTTATGAACCAAATAATTTCTTGTTCTCGACTATCAAGCATACCTATTTTATTTTTCAGCTCACAAAAATAGTCTTTTCAGCTCAATATTCAGCATTTTTGAGCTTGAATAAGATTGGTGATTGAGCTGTTATTAAAGTTAGTTTGATTTTGATCTCTTGAATCATATGCCAAATCTGTCGAAAATAGTGGTAAAGAAAGAGGCAAAGCAACTGCATTATATTATAAAGAAACAGGCTTTCTAATGAATATAAAGATGTTTAGGATTATGATATTATCGCTTTTTAAGCAACTCTAATGCGCTGCTCTCTGTCGGCAGCATAAGCTAAACATGCTTTAATATCCTCATTTGATAGTTCGGGATAATCTTCAATAATTTCTTGATGACTCATTCCGGAAGCTAGCCAACTAAGAACATCATAAACAGAAATCCTTGTTTCTCTTATACAGGGCTTTCCAAAGCGCACACCTGCTTTAATTTTTATTATTTGCTTATAGTTATTCATCCCAAATTCAGTATTATGTGATATAAGAACGTACCAAAGGTAGTGAAATATATTGGATTTTATGCCTTTTGGAGTACGTAAAAAAATAAATTTAAGATTTCCCCCTCCAAACGAGTATCAATGATAGAATTACCGGAATGCCAATTCCGGCAATCAGTAGTGTCATTTTTACTAAGCCTACTACTGTGTAGAAATAAAACCCCAGATCGATTCCGAAATTATCCGCTTTAATGAGAAACTCGTTGACACTTGGGGAATGATGAATCAAGAAATACATTCCTAGGCAAAACAGCCCTAAAACATACAATCCGATAATTTTTAGCTTCATTCAAGTTATCTCCTACGAAGATCCGGTGGATTTTGTTTCCACTCCAATGGTCCGTCACAGCGAAGTTCGATGATGATGGCTTCTTTGTTGGGGTCGAAGATTTCGCGGGCATCGGTGGTGAGTTCTTTCCAAAGTTCCTCGGTGTATCCGTTGCAGTCAACATCCATAATAAACACGTTGGTTTCGTAGATGATGATGTAAAGTGGATTGGCACCATCGAGGGCGCGGAGGGTACGTGGCGGACGGATTTGTTCGCCTTTCACGAAATTTTCAAACCAAAAGCGCAGACTATTTTCCAAGATATACTCACTCTCAAAAGCGTAGTGGTGGATGTAGAGTTTGTGTTTGGTTGGTTTACCAAAGGCGTTGGGAACTTTATCAGTGCGGCGCAGGAGGTAGAAGGTGGCGTCTGAATGTTCGGTTTCGCCAATTTTACCCACATCGCGCGCTTTAAGGTTGAGGTATTTTGCCTCGTAGCGGTCGGCCATTTTATCGTTATAGGCTGCTAAACGTTGTTTTCCTTCTTCTGTTTGGGCGAGCAGAGCTGTGGAGACAAGAGCCGCTACGAGTAGGATGATACTTTTTCGCATAGGTGAAAACTTTAGGTTCAATTTTTTTAGCAATAGAGCAAATACGTTGCCATCATCTTCGCGAGGCTACTCTGCTCATAAGGTCGATGTAAAGATAGAACATTGGACCGTAAAGTAAGTCCACATCATAAAAATTAGAACGAGGCATATACTGATGAAGATACCCAAGTTCGATGCGTGCCCAGTCCCAGAAGCGGTATCCTAGTCCGGCGTAGTTTCTGCTTTGACTAAGGTGATTAGTGGAGGAGAAATCACCGCCAAACTCCACATGCACTTCCGAATAGAGATTCAGGTAAACGGTTCGATTTACGTAGAAATAATCTGTATTGAGGGGGATTCGTGAGCGTATTCGGTAACGAACGCGGAAATTCTGTCGGATATCGGGTTGGTCGAGCGCGCGCCATCGTGACTCAAATCTTAGGCGGTGTGTGAAATTATATCTTCCTTTATAGTAAGCATTATTGTTGATTTGCAACGTTGAGCGAAGTTCTCTCTCTCCAAAAACGGGCAAATCGGATTCCACAACGCTTCGCTCCATAGAATTTACCCAGCCTATGGGTGAAATGCTAATTCTAGTAAGTTTCGCAAATTGATACCCCACCCAAGGTCGAATGCTCAAGCGCAGAGGGTTATCAGTAATTTCACTATTATCAAAATCGGATTGCCTTCGATACACAATATCTAAATCCCAATTCCATTTAGATTCTGGATGAAAAAAATCGGAGAAATTCCATTTGGTGAAGAGTATTTGGTGTCTGTTGATGTTGCGCACAGGGTCTTCTTGCGCATGACTAAAAAGAACATGGAAGAAAAAAACAAATGATATGATGCTTTTCCATCTCATCATTATCAGCGCTTCATTTGTGTTTTACTCATTAGGTCAATAAAGAGATAAAACATCGGCCCTCTACTTAAATCCACTTGAATATTATTTCCTCTTGTGTTGTATTGGTGCAAATACCCAACTTCAAGCCTTACCCAATCCCAAAAGCGATAACCTAATCCTAAAAAATTTCGATTCTGGCTAAAGTAGTTAGTGCCGTAGTCGCGACCAAACTCCACGTGAATTTCAGAATACTGGCTGATATACCAGGTTCTGTTGATATAAAAGTAATCGGTATTGAGAGGAATTCTCGTACGAATACGGTATCTAAATCGGAAATTATGTCCAACTCTGTTTGAAGCCGTTCCTGGCCAGTCTGAATGATCTATTCCCCTCCAGCGCGATTCAAATCGCATGCGATGGGTAAAATTAAATCTTCCGAAATATGCATAATTGTTGATTTGCAAAGTAGTACGAAGTTCACGTTCAAAAGGCCTATTCAAATCGGTATCTAATGGAAAGCGAGGCGCCGAATAAAATACTCCAACTGGGTTGAGACTTACTCTCGTGAGCTTTGTAAACTGATAGGCTATCCATGGGCGAATACTTTGGCGTAAAGGATTTGCCCAAAAATCCCCTTCCCCCAATTCACTTTGCCTTCGGTAAACCACATCAAGTTCCCACACCCACTTTGTGGAATCGTTAAAAAAATCGGCAATGGTATATTTTGTGTACATAATGCGGTTGTCAAGCATTTCCCGTTCTTGGCCAAAAACTGACTGGGCAACCGTAAAGAATAAAAGGCTAACTACTACGTATCTCATCATAATCCTAGTAGCCTTTTTATTCGGTCGGGCACATTTTCTCTGCGCATTCTTCTATCCAATCTTTTAACATCTTCGTCATCGTTTGGCGAATCGGCTAACTCTCTCATTCGTTGATTTAGGCGTTTGATTTCATCTACTTTTTCTGATAATTCTTTGCCTGTTCTATAGCGCAGCAGCTCTCTACGCATTTCGGGCAGCAAGCGCTCAACGCCTTTGTTGTAAATATTTGTTCGGATTCTTGATTCCAGCATGCGGTCGAAAAACGGATTCTCTCGGTATATAGTAAATGCCGAATCGAGTGACGCAGGCATACGATCTATTTTTTCTAAATCCATAAATACATCAACCATAGCTTGGGTTAAATCAACTATTCGCTTTCCTTTTGCCAATCGTTGTTCAAGCACCTCTGTAGTGGCATAATCACGAATCATATCTTCACGAAGTTCATTTTCAAAGCGCTCAAAGACTTCTCTTTGCAATTTACTTCTTTGCTGCGCAGCACCTTTAATTATTGCTTGAACATCCGTGGGTGAAACAAGCAAGGTGTCTTTTTGCTGCCCCACATACATCAAGTTAACTTTGTTTAATAAATCAACAATCTGCTGATCGATTTCTTGAATCTCCTTTTCCTTTTGGATGACGGAGATTTTTTGATTGAGCCAAGCTGTCCAAACATCTATTTTACCAAGAAGCTCTTCATAAAATTGATTCAGATTTTCTACTAAACTGTCTGGACCTGTTATATATTGAGAATATTCAATGTCAAACTTTCTTGTTCTACTACCAGATTCATAACTAAGACTAAAGACGTTTGTAAGCCCGGGAACACCATCTTTATAAAAAGCATCTCTGTTTATGTAGTCAAAATACCCTGACTTGATTCTATCCGTAACGCGTTGAATACGAGCCAATACATCATCTGCATGCTCTAGGAATGCGTATGCCATTGCTGTTGAATCATTGCGCTGGCGGTTTAATTTGATAGCTGGAAGGGAAATAATACTGTCAACTTCGCTTTTTGACCGAGAGACCAGACTCAGTAATTCCTTAGACTTTTCAATTTCCTCTTCAGGATAGATGTATTTGAATCGACGGGTAAAATTGATCGTAGGCGGATATATTTCTGAGATAACACCAATGATAGAACGCTTGGCGTCAAATATTTCAAAGACCTCATTTAGAAATTCATTTCCCTTTCTTTGACATTGCCGCTCAGGATCTTCGTCTCTATAACCATTATCAAACTCAACTCCAAAACCCCTTTCACCTTTTTGATAGTTTATATCCTCAATACCTGAAGATAAAGCCACTAAACGATCTTTTACATCATAAAAGACAACATCGTACAACGTATCTCTAGCATTTGTACTATCAATTTCTACAACCAGTATTTCGGTAAGAAAACCTTTTATGTATTTTCGGTTTTCAATGATTTCTCGCTTATTATGATAATACTGTAGATTCCAGGCTCCGTCCATAAAACCCTCATTATCAAAGGAGCCTTGAACACTTACTTGATGACCATCAATTTCTCTATCAAATGAATATTGACCTGTAGCCACACCATTTTGAAATCTCAGCGATGAAGTAACTGAACGTCCCACAGGTTTACTTTCTATTATGCGATTTCTTTGCGTTTGCCATACACCATGAGGCCTACCATCTTGATAATTTCCAATAATTCTAAACTGTTCACCATCGAGGTGAGACTCTACCTTCAAATTTTTGATACCCAATAACGTGACATCATACACACTTTGCTCGTACTCCCACCTACCTCTCTTGATTCCTCTACGAAAATTTCCTTGAATAGCTACGTTGCTTACTCTCATAGCTTCCTCTTTCAGAATAAGGTCTGAATTAAAACTAAAGTTTCCTTGATACTGAATGGAATCTTCGGAAATTTCGTAAAAAGCATAAATGGCTCTACCTTTAACAGAATCCATTATGGTGTACTCACCATTAAAATACTGCAATCGTTGACCAAAGGAAATACTTGGCAGGCTCAGCAGTATTATGCTTAGAACTAATAAATATTTTGAGTGTAATTTACACATATTCACGGTAATTAAAACTTGCGCAGCGGTCTAAATAAAAAGTAGCCAAACTCAACAAAGAACGCCTGCATCATTCCAGTATCGCCAATACCTCCATAAGGGTTAGTCTCAGGGTCGCGTTCACCGGGAAAAATTCCATTTGTAACTTTTACCGTTCCAAAGTATCCCCTCAATCGAAAATAATAAGCGTCTCGCTCCATACTTAGTCCAAAATTCAGACCCATATCAAAGCGATTCATTTCGTCTGTTTGGTAGCGGAAGAAATTCCCTTCCTCTGGATAATCTCCAAAACTAGAAAACCCTACATTATATGAAAATTGGCCTCCAAAGAAAATTCGCCAATCATATGAGCGAAAAACCGGGAGCTCATAAGCAAATAAAAAGGGTACAACCAACTGGTGATTGTTGATACGGACATCAAAATCTCGATGTAAAAAACCCGTTTGAGCATACATTAAGCCGGTATGAAAAAATATTTTTTCACCTATGGGGTAATATCCTTCAGCGCCAATCTGGAATCCTCCAACTGTTCCTAACTCCCTAAAGTAGTTGCTGAAATTAAGTGAAGACAGATTTAGACCGGCTACAAGCATAACATCATCAAACTCGTAAGGTAGATTTCCCCAATTAACGTTTGATAAAAATGGAACTTTAAAAGATTTTGCTGTATCGGTTTCACTAACCTCTAATGGATCAAGCGGTTGAATAGCAACTGAATCAGCTGTAAGCACTTCTGCAAAAGAGGTATCAGGGGAGGTTTCCGTAACAACTTGACTAAATAAATTTACCGTCGTTAGAATGAAAAATGATAACGAAAACAAGTAACTTAAATACCGCATAAATACGCTTAATTGGCTATATTTCTAAAACGGCAAAGTTAGACTCGCTGATTTAGAATTCCTAAATTATAGTGGGCAATCATAAAAATTCTTTTTAACCACTGTATTTCGTAAGTGATTGCTTAGCTTTGCCAATTCTAAAAAAAGACACATGTTTTCAATGAGAAAAATTCTTTACAGTCTATTAATATTCGTTGGTTTTTGCTTTCAACTTTTAGCTCAAAAGCGCTCGACTTTTAACAATGTGGAAAATCTCGATCGTTATTCTACTCTTTCTACATCATTTGAATATTTGGCCAACAAAAAGGACACTGTTTTAGATGGGACGTTTTCTATGGAAAGTTTGATTCGAAGTAAAGGAATTGATTCTAGCGGAATTTTTGAAGGCTTTAGTATGGAGTACAAAAAGTCTAAACCTGAAGGTCGGTTTACCTATACGACTATGGACTTCTCCCCTACTGCTGTAAGTGTGTTCAGTGATTATCACGTAACGCGAAGGCTTAATGGCCTTTCTTGGGAAACCGAAGGGCAAGTAAAAAATGGGCAACCATTTCAAACTTGGGTAACAATCGGAAAAAAGGTCAGAGACAGTGAGGTTATTGAGCGTTTCGGCCGATACAGCGTAAAATACGTCAATGGCGCCCTAAGCGGAGAATTTGAAATTACCGATAGTATTCAAAACCTATTTATTAACGGGGTTTTTGGAGAAGCTAATATGTTTAATGGTGAAATCATTTTTCGAGGCAACCAACCTTTTGAATTGCATTTTGAACAAGGTTTTCTTACGCGATACGTTGTTGAAGATCAGGTATTTTTTTCTCAAGAGTTGTCTGATGATTTAATACCGCAATCGGCAATTACGTTAGATTATCAATTCGAGAATTACCTTCAAACGCTGAAGAAGATAATACGAGCCAAGACTCGAGAAAGTGAAATATCTTTTGATTATGAAGAGGCCGTAAAAAAAATATTATACATGGTTGAGGCCTTTGAAATCGTTACTGGCAGTAAACCAATTGTAAAAAACTTGGCTCGCGTACCCATACCATCAGTGCAACCAAAAGTACAGTTACCTATCTACGCTATTGAAGAACAAGAGAAAAAGAAATATGAATCTTTTTTCCAGCTTTCTCAAGCTTTTGTAAAATCTTGCGATAGCATGATTGCAATTCCTGCATTTTCATTATCCGCGTTTAACAATATTGAAGTTACTCGCTTATTTCAAAAAGTGAAAATGATTCGCGGTTCAGCATATCGTTTTAATGGCTTAATAGCAGAGTTGAACTCCGAAGAGTTTATTCATTTTGATCGAATGGATTATTTACAAGTCAAAATGAATGTTCTTTTTAGTGGGAAAAAGGAAAATGAATTCGAATTTGAAAATGAAAAATATTATATTGAACTGAACTTTCCTCAATACGACTCTATGAAGACTGCATTAGAGAATGCTCAAGCAGTCTTAACTTTTTTAGAAAAAGAATTAGAAAAAGCAAGCAGCCGGGTTACGGAAAAAATGAAAAATGTGAAGTCGGAAGAAAGACTTCAGAACAACGAAGCTCAAATTACCAAAATTGTCAATAGTATTGATAAAATCTTGGATGATTTTGAAACAGTGTTATATGACGGCATAACTACTCGCAGACTATTAGATGCCATTATTGCGCAAAAAAAGAATATCGTTTTAACCTACACTTCATCATCAAAGCGTCAAAAAATATCAGCTGGTGAAGAGGCTATTCAATGTTTGGGTAATCTAGAAAAATTATTAAAGGGTTTTCCTGATTTGCACGAGCGTGAAAAGGCTATCTATGAAGGCTATCATGAAAATGAACTCAATCCCGTTACTTGGACTCGCATGGAAACCACCCTATACGAAAGATTATTTAATGCCTATCAAGAAAAGCTTATTCCTTACGCAGTAGATCTTATAGAGAGTCACCAAGATTTAGACTGCCACCGCTTCCCTGATGTTTTCAATAATATATTGACCATTCAAAATTATATGCTGAAAGTAGCAGAAGAAAATCCAGGACGCGTAAATAGGCGTCTCAGAAATAATGATTCTGTGGAAACTATTCTGACGAAGTTGAATTTGGAATTAGTAAAATAAGAAATGATGAAGAGGATATTGCTAATTCTTTTAGTATGTATTGGTTTTTCGCTAGAAGTGTTTTCCCAAAGCGCCTCTACCAGAGAGCTTGAAGAAACCGGTGTGTGGATGGGCTTATATTTACGAGGCCGAATAACCGACAAATGGTATTACTATGGTGAACACCACTATCGTAGGCGAAACAGTCTAGATAACACTTTTGACTTTATGGGAAGAATGCGCCAGCTATATAATAGAGCGGGAGCCTTGTATGTTCATAATGAGTACTTTAACGTAGTTCTAGGGCCAACATTGGTTTGGAATTGGCGTCCAAGACCAGGCGATGAGTCTTTTTATAGAACTACGCTTGAGCCACGTATTTGGCATCAGTGGCTTTTTTCTATGCCTTATATCGGGCGAGTAAAATTTTATCATCAATTTCGCTTTGAACACCGATGGAAGATGGATAATAGAAAAGGGTCGGAATTCGAATACACAGACAGATATCGTTATAAACTTTTTGCGTATATACCTATAAATAAACCCAAGCTTCAAAATAAAACTTGGTTTTTCTCTCCAAGTGCGGAAATTTTTATGCATACGGGAAAGCAAATTGAGTACGACCATCTAGAAGACTTCCGTATTTATACTGCCATTGGGTACATTTTTAATAGTAGATGGACATTTTTTGGTGGACACATGTGGACTAATGGACCAAAAGCTACGGGAAATGAATTTAGCGCGTCGCACATTATTCGCGTAAACATGTTTTATAATTTCAATTTCAAAAGCCGAGATAAAATTATTCCTCAAATTATGTTGGATGATTAACATGCGAGGCTATACAAATCTTGTATATTTGCTTTTCTTTCAATAGCTGGTAATTTTTAATTCATGAACCGATATCTTTCTATCCCACTAATTGTTTTATTTGCAGGCTTAAGTATCTATTTTTACTCGGAAAAGCAAAAACAAAAACAAGTTGTAAAAGATTTTGAATTAAAGATTGACAGAGCTATTTCTGAAAATGAGTTTATACAATCAAAACTCGAAGTGCTTACCGAATTTATAGATGGAAATTGGTCGGAAGCTCTCGAAAAAGCAAAAAATATTGAAGTCATTGAAGCCGATTCTGAAGTCTCGCTCTACTCCTTTCTCTCTTCGCAGATTGAATCAATGATAGAAGACGATTCACTCGGTAATTCAGAATTGGCAAGCATGCAATATCGCTTAAAAAAAGCTCAGGATAGTTTACGCTCTAGCCTTAGAATAATCGCAAATAGAGATAGTTCTTTGTCAAATATGCAATCAGACCTAGAGAATTTTTTGGAGAATAAGAGCGGCTTATTAGCGAGCCTTTCTGATTGTCGAGAACAATTAAGGACAGCGCAAAACATTGACACACTCGTATTTAAGGTCTCTACCGGCTACATTATTCGATATTTTGGTAAAGTAAACAAAGGAATGGCCAATGGAGAAGGCTCCGGATTCTGGCCTTCAGGAGGTTATTATCACGGAGAATGGCGTGATAATGCTCGCCACGGAAAAGGGAAATACACGTGGAAAGAAGGACATATTTACATTGGTGATTTTGTAAATGATAAACGTACTGGAAAAGGAACGTATATTTGGTCTCACGGCGAACGCTACGAAGGCAGTTGGAGTAATAACCTGCGCCATGGTCATGGTGTACTGTATCACCCAGACGGACAAGTAAAGTTTTCCGGAAACTGGGAAAACGACCGTCCCGTTCAATAGCCACTCCTTATTGCATTTAGCTAGCAAATAGATTTTAGCTTCTTGATTAAACAAGAAACCCATATTCCATTTTACAAGGACACATCTACAAAATAATCCGTCATATTTGTATATCTACATTTCACAACCGTGGCAAACAGCGGTAAAACACTGATTTACATCAACTTAACCCCTAAAGGAATTCCTCTCTCTTTATATCACATAACAATTTGGTAACATTTAGATAACATTAGAGCTAATCTACAGTCGGACTTTTGCCGCGTAACAAAATGATAACAATTTTGTAATGATTAGAAAACATTGGAAGAGTTTAATTCATGTTTTGGTAACATGCTTTGCAATCGAAACCTACGCGAATGACAATACTCCTCCCGTGGCACCACCACCAGCCGACAGCCTAACCAGCCATACCTATCGTCCTACCAACTGGTACGATAACCTCTCCATCCGCGGATATATGCAAGTGCGCTATAACCGCTTATTCGAAACCAATCCCGACCTTGTTTGCGAACAATGCGACCGCTCCTGGGGAAGAAATGGAGGCTTCTCTTTCCGTCGAATCCGTTTAATTTTCTTCGGGAACGTTCACCCCAGAGCCTACATTTACATTCAACCTGATTTTGCTTCAAGTATCGGAGGCGCTGGTAATGTCGCGCAGATTCGCGATGCCTACTTCGATCTAGCCCTAAACGATGCACGTACTTTCCGCTTAAGAATAGGTCAAAGTAAAGTGCCGTTTGGTTTTGAAAACTTACAATCGAGCCAAAATCGTATTCCATTAGACCGCAACGACGGACTCAATTCTGCCGTGTCAAACGAACGAGACCTTGGAGTATTCTTCTACTGGGCACCGGAAGAAATACGTCAGCGCTTTGCCGACCTCGTAGCGAATAACCTCAAAGGGTCCGGTGATTACGGTGTATTTGGTTTGGGTGTATATAACGGTCAAACCGCGAATCAAGTAGAACGCAACGAATCACCACACTTGGTGGCGCGTGCTACCTATCCTTTTAAATTACCAAGCGGCCAATTCATGGAAACATCCTTGCAGGCCTATCACGGGAAATTTGTAGTGCATAATACCTCAGCTCAACTTGAAGGTAATAGACGCGAATTTTTGGAACAACGCGCCGCAGCAACATTTGTACTATACCCTCAACCTTTTGGCTTGAGTATGGAATACAACGTGGGTTTTGGCCCTGAATATGTTCCGCGAACCAATACCATTGAGAGCAGACCATTAAATGGTGGCTACATGCAAGCCTACTATTATTACGAACACCCAAAGCACGGTTTGATTATCCCTTTTGCGCGCTGGCATCAATATAATGGTGGTAAAAAACACGAATTAGATGCTAGAAAACACCGAGTAAATGAGCAGGAAATAGGCATAGAATGGCAGCCTTTTAGAAACTTCGAATTGGTAGTAATGTACACCTTTTCAAACCGAACCTTTGAAGACGGCCTCATCATGAGTGAAAATCCACTAGGAAATAATCAGCGTGGCCGACTACTTCGAATACAAGCGCAGGTTAATTTCTAGTGCAGCACAAATAGGTAATCGCCTTGCCTTTTTCACGGAAGAGCATTTCGTAGTGGGTTTGCACAGAATGCAACAAGTCTTGCTTCTGAGTAAGCTGTAGGTCGATATCAAAATAAGCTGTTTCGATCTTGAAGTCGCTTCTGCTCTCCAATACCCCTACCGTATATCCGTGTAAAAACTCACTGTCGGTTTTGAGGTGGAGTTTGCCCCCCTTTTTCAACAGCTTGGCGTAGCGGTCGAGCATGCGCGGATGAGTTAATCGATGCTTACTCCTGCGGTGCTTGATTTGCGGATCGGGGAAAGTAATCCAAATTTCGTCTATTTCTCCCTCGGCAAAGCAACCTTCGATCCACTCAATCTGCGTTCGAAGAAAGGCCGCATTGTGCATATTATTTTCTTGCAAAGTAGAGGCCCCGTACCAAATACGCGCGCCCTTAACATCAACACCTATAAAGCAAGCATCGGGAAAACGCTGTGCCATAGCAACGGTGTATTCACCTTTTCCACAACCAAGCTCCAATACCAAAGGAGCGTCCTTTTGAAAATGCTCCGACATCCATTTGCCTTTTAAAGACAATCCTGATAAGACTTCCTCTTTAGAGGGTTCAAAAACTTGAGGATTACTTTTATTTTCCTCAAAGCGCATGAGTTTTTTTCTGGCCATGGCGCAAAAGTACAACCAAAGCATGCCTATCTTTGTCACTTGCCCAACCAAAAAAATATTTATTGAATTGAACTCTACCCAAAAAATCACACACAAGAAAATCCTCTTCTGCATACTGAATTGGGGCTTAGGTCACGCTACTCGAAGTACCCCCTTGATTAAGCGTGAACTTCGCAAAGGTCATGAAGTGCATATAGCATCAGACGGCTTGGCTTTGACTTTACTAAAAGAAAAATTTCCGAATCTCCATTTTCATGAGCTGCCAAGCTATGATGTTGTTTACGGAGCCTCGGAACGCACGATGGCTTGGACATTATTATGGCAGCTACCTAAAATCCGAAATAGCATAAACGAAGAAAACAACCGCGTGGCCGAATTAGTAAAAGAACACGGCTTTGATCGCATCATTTCAGACAATCGTTTAGGATGCTATTACCCTGAAATTGAAAACATATACATCACACACCAACTCAGGATTAGCGGTGGATTGAAAGGTAAAATTGCTACATTTTTTCACCGCCGAGCCATCAAGAATTTTCAAAAGGTATGGATTCCTGATGATAAGCAACACACGCTAAGTGGAATACTGAGCTACTGGAAAAACATGCCCGTGAAGAAACAGTATATCGGCCCTCTTTCCTGCTTAAAAAAAGCAACTGCTTCACCCGAACCAGACATTCGCTATCTACTTTTACTGAGCGGACCAGAACCGCAGCGCAGTATTCTCGAAGACAAACTCATCGATTGTTTGAAGGATATCGAACAAAAAATCGTGCTTGTTCGTGGAACAAATACCGAAGCAAAAACGCAAGCTCCTGCAGATTGGGAAGTTCACAACCTAGTATCCGACGACTCGCTTGGAACATTGATTTGTCGTTCAGAATTTGTAGTTGCCCGCAGCGGCTACTCTACCATAATGGATTTAGCGCAGTTTGGAATTAAACCCATCTTTATTCCTACGCCCGGGCAGCCTGAACAAAAATATCTTGCTTTGCGATTGCGAAGAAAATATAAAGTAAAGGTCATTCGGCAGCGTTTCCTGAAAAAATTCAATTGGGAAAAACCGCGTTCAAGTGTATTCTTCCCTATGCTTGCTAGTCGCGATACTCGGAACCGCGTAGCAAGAAAATCCGACGCAAAAGCTCCCTCCGCCGATTAAAATCGGTGCGGTAAAAAAGCCCCACGCCCTGAGAGTATAAACCGGTTTGTTCAATCAATAAGTTGTTCTGATACGAACGGTTAAATGCTTTGGCACGCACCCTACCGTCTTCGGTAAGCATCACTTCTACCTCCACATCACCCGCTAATTGATTTTGATTAGCGCCCAACGGCACCCCCACTACCCCATTTATACTTACGCGATCCTCAAAAAGTCGCTGGGATACGGCAACTTCAAATTCTTCCTGACTGGCACCGGTAACTCCTTCTCCGGTATAATTGATAGCAATATCCACCACTTTTACGTAGCGAGACAAAAAGTTATTAACCTGATTGGCAAAAACGTCAATAGTAGTGTTCGCCAAACCTCCCCCCACTTGTGCATCTAGACCAAGATCGTCGGCGTAGAATGAGTTTAATGCTAGCAGAGAAAATGCTTGTTGCGTAAGTCTATTGGGGTCGGCAAATCGGTCGGCAACCTCCGCTTGAATACCGGGAGCTACGTTGGGCAACTTTATTTCAAAACCAATTTCGGGATTAAGCAAGGGGCCGTATAACTTCAGCAATAAGTTCACTTCCGTGCGCACCGCCGCAATGGTAGGGTCGGCAACAGCACCATTTAAGGATGTTCGGGTGACGTATCGACTCGTAAGATCGAGCAGCGCTTCGTACGGATCGCCGTTGAATGTAATGCTTCCTCCAGGCTCAATCAAAAAGCGCTTACGTACCAAACCGCCTAAGGTGAATAGATATTCTCCCCTATTGATTTCCAAATTTCCAAAAAGGGAAATATTACCTTGAGGGTCGAGGTTTAAACGCAAATTACCCCTTCCATTACCGCGAATAGCCTCCCCCGTGCGCTGATCCATAATCATTACAACTTCGGCATCCGGAGTAACATCAACATTAAACTGCAAGGACAAACCCGAAGCATCGCCTACCAATCGCTTGTTCGTATCCTCTTTTTCAATATCCACAAAACGCACAAAATCTACAAAGCCCATAGGGTTTACCTCCGTAGGCCCATCAACCGGAATGAAAAATTGCGTACCTCGATTGGTTTTTACATTGATCAACATCTTTAAATCTGAAGTCGGTCCCTTGATATCAATATCGCCCGAAACAAAAGCTTTTCCGTAATAGTACTCATTGAGTAAAAGATTGGTATTGAGCATGAGTAAACGATCGGCATCGATGTGAATATCCAAAGCCCAATCGCGGAAAAAGCGATGACTCATACGGGCGGTTAAAAATCCCGCCGTTTGCTCATCATTATCGCGAATTCTTGCCCCGGGAATAAGGATACTGTCGGGAGTAAAAACAATCTCCGGACTGCCTTCAAGGTTATAATCGGTATTAAGGTACGGCACCGACATCCCGAAGTTGGGCAGTTGGAGTTTACCCGATAATTCCGGCTGGCCAAAAGAGCCTTTTACTTGTAAATTTCCACTGGCAACGCCGCGCACGTTGTCTGTAAACACAGAAAACAATGGCGTGAGTGGAGCGAGATTGAACCTGCGGGCGGTAAGGTTTAAATCCAACGGTTGCTCTTTTTTCTCCGGGAAAAATTTTCCGGCAATTTCTAATGTACGCAGCGTTCCCCTGTCGAGATGGAGGTCAAGTTCTACAAACTGATCGTAGATGTACCACTCAGAATCAATGAATAAATTACCTAAGTGGTTTTCATTGATCACCAAGCTATCGATCCGTAAATTCGAAGCAAAACGCGGTGCATCTAAAATACTTCCCAGAATAATTTCGCCCTCTAATTCACCCAATAGCTCGTAACCCGAACCTTCCCATAAAAAGTTGAATATGTCAATGTAAAAGTTTTCCAGTTCAACACGCAATATCTCAAACGGTGAGGCGGAAACACCACCATTGACCAAAAGTCGTCTTCCCTCACTATCTATCTCAAAGTCGAAAATCCTTATACTGCCATCTTCGATGAAGACTTCACTGCCGGGCATAATGCGAAAAGCGCCATTTCCTACCAACCATTCTGCCGGCTCGAGATTAATCTGATATACCCCCGGGCGATTTTGCTTCATGCTACCCGTGAGATTTAATTTGCCACCAATTTGCTGAGAAAACAGAGCGCGCGAATCGAAAATCAGCGAATCTTTCTCCAGGCGAAAATCAAAGCCCGGATTAGTAAAACTCATGTTTCCTAAACGCAATTCGTCCATAGCAATCTGCGCTACAATCTCCTTAGTCTCGTCTCCCCCCAATTTCAGAATAAGCTTTCTAAGTTCTTGATTTTTCCATTTAATCACATCCGACTCTACCTGAAGCTCAAGACCTTTTTTGTTGAAAGTCCCGCTAATTGAACTTTCGGGGAAAATATACCAGTCGGGAGCAAGCAAGTCTGTAAGCAAACGTGTATCTCCTGTGGTGGCGGAGAACGTGAGATTTACGTGCTCGTATATCGTATCGGCTTCGTGATACGAGCTGAAGTTTGCCAAGTAATTCGGCCATACAGCAGCAAGTTCGCCTAAAGTAAAATTGCCATTTGCATTAAATCTTAATATATCCGAATCGATCAATAGGTGATTGTTGCCTCCACGTGTAAAACTATTGAGCTTGATATCTCTAAAAAAATATACCCTTTCGGAGCGCATGGCCAAGACATCAACGATTTGAACTTCACCTACCCAGTCGCCGAACTTATCTCGATTGAGTAAAACGAAAGCCTCTCCCGAGATGTTATACACAGAATCATTTTTCACGATACCGAGCGCAGGGAGGTTAGCCTCTTCTATATTCGCTTGAAAATCGAGATCAATTTCGCGTTGACCAATCCGAGCTGAACCGTCGAAGGAAAGCTTAAGGTTAGGGTCGTTTACTTTAAAAACGCCCATAAACTCCGACTGACGAAACTTTCCATCCAAACTAATCGACTTAAAGGTGTAGTAATCGTAGCGAATGGAATGAACTTTCCCCTTTACATCGGCAAAAAACTCCGATGCGATGAGACCTTTGCCTTTTATTTCGAGTTCAAAATTTGCCAGACCTAATTCGTTATTTTTAGCAAAATGCCCAACATTCACGTCTTTTCCGGTAAAAAGCCCCGAGTACTGGGCAAATTTCAAAGGCTTATTATTCCCTTTTACATCTACCGCCATTTCAAAAACCCCATCTTTAGTTATCATTTTCCCATCGGCACGAAACTGATCCATGCTTCCACGAAATTTTCCTGAAAAACTAAATCGATCCACGTAGGCTTTAGCAAAACTGATATCCTCGTTAACCAGAGTGCGCAAGAGATAAGAAAACTCCGTGTAATTGCTAGAGAAATACGGAAGGTTTAAGTCCAAATTGAAAGTTGCCGGATGCAAAACATTACGCAGTCGAAGATCGGCATTAGCCACTGTGGCACTGCCAAAATGCAAACGAACATTTTCCCCAGCCAAATCATTGATGGTTCCCTCAATGAAACCCTCCGCAAGCAACTTCCCTAAGTCAGGGAAACTGGGTATATAGCGACGGATTTCGTTGGATTCTAACTCCAGTCGATCAATGTTAAACTTCAGCTGAACAACATTCACAAAGTCAAGATAATCATCATTCGATTCCACATCAAAATACAAATCGCCTTCCCAGAGGGATTCATTGGTTTTGATTTTTGCCCTATTGAGCGCTACGCCTTTGTTTTTCTGATAAAAAAACATTCCTTGAAGGTCTTCCAACTCCGCCCGGCGACCTCTGAGGTTCAAACTTTCTATGCGTGCGCCCACCGTAGCTTGGTGGTAAAAGAAGTTTCGAATTTCAATATCGCCCTGTTTGAGATGAAACTGCAAGGTATCCTCAGCCATGCGATATTTTCTAAATGTACCTTCCTTACACGAAAAATCGCCTATCTCAAGACGTAAATCGGAAAGGGTATCACTCTCCTCCGGGACAAATTTGGCGAGAAAAACCTGCCAGTTGTTAACGGTGTCGGTTTCCGGCAGCAGCATTTTCACCATAGGCTGATTGAGAAAGACAGAGTTGAGTCGGACAACATTCTTCTTTGGTCTGCCAATGCGAACAATGATTTCCGGAAGGTGGGCGAGGGTGTCGTTATATTCATCAAAGGCTCGAACATTACGGAGTCGAACTAGATTTGGAAATTGATAACGAGCAGATTGCAGCTGGATATTTACTTCGTAGCGCTCATTAAGCCAGTCTGAGGCATATTTCCCGGCTTTAGTTTGCGTAGCAGGTAAACTAAATACCAAGGTAACCACCAGCAGAATAAAGATGGTGGATATTAAAGTCCAGAGAAAAAATCGTGCTATTCCACGAAGGATTTTGCCTATCATAGTCTTAGCTAAACACGGCAATAATGAAGCCTAAATAGTGTTTGTCATTAAATTCACGAGTCTGATTCATAAAGTTCAGTAGCAAGGCGCACGCAGGATTGAAAAACAAGGAGTTGACTAAAGTCAATGACTGTTTTCAATCCAAGTGCAACGCCGCTAATGGACTTTATGGACAGACTCTAAAAACTGAATTAGATACAATATATTGCCCGTACTTTTGCGGTTACAAATATACAGTTTTGGGAAAACCAATTTTCATCCTCGGAATAGAATCTTCTTGCGACGATACTTCGGCGGCGGTTTTAAGCGACCGACGGGTAATTTCGCTTACTACAGCCGGACAAGCGGTACATCAAAAATACGGAGGTGTAGTGCCCGAGTTGGCTTCGCGCGCACATCAGCAACACATTGTTCCGGTGGTAGATACAGCCTTAAAGGAGGCGGGTATTAGCTCAAAAGATCTTACGGCCATTGCCTACACCAAAGGACCGGGGTTACTGGGTTCACTCATGGTGGGGGGTGCTTTTGCCCGCAGTATGGCCTTAGCGTTAGACATACCCATTTACGGAGTGCACCACATGGAAGCGCATATTTTGGCGCACTGCATCGATGACGAAGCCATGCGTAATCCCGAATTCCCTTTTTTGTGCTTAACGGTTTCCGGAGGTCATACTCAGATTGTAAAAGTGACCTCTCCAAGAAAATTTGAGCTTTTAGGTGAAACCATCGACGACGCTGCCGGAGAGGCTTTCGATAAGGCAGCGAAAATGTTGGGCTTAGCCTATCCCGGCGGACCCGAAATCGACAAGTTGGCCAAACAAGGAAACCCCCAAGCTTTCAAGTTTGGCAAACCACGCTTGGAAGGATTGCAGTTTAGTTTTTCAGGCTTAAAAACCAGTTTTCTCTATACCATTCAGAAAGGAGAAAAAGCTGACAAGGACTTTATTGCAAAAAACATGGCTGATTTAGCAGCTTCCATACAACGCAGTATCATCGAAGTATTGATGGAAAAGTTAGAGTTGGCCGTGGTGCAAACTGGTATAAAACAAGTTTGTCTTGCCGGCGGTGTTTCTGCCAATAGTGGTTTACGATCAGCATTAGAAAGTCGAGGGAAAGAGTTGGGGTGGGAAACCTACATTCCACCTTTTCGCTATTGCACAGATAATGGAGCAATGATTGGGATTACCGGGTATTTTATGCACCAAAATAATGAGGTGGATACTGGTGAAATGAGTACCGCACGCTGGAAATTATTCTCTCCATAAAAACGGAAACAGCAACACGCTCAGCGCATTTGACAAAAGGGCGAGCGCTCCGGAAGCAATGAGGTAGGGCTGCGTATCTTCCCAAGGCATTCCCACTAAGGCATGTCCCGAAGCGGCCAGCAAAACCATAATCAAAGGCAGCATCAGGGGAAAGCCCAAAATAGCTGATAGCGCGGGATGGTTTTTCACCTTTACGGCAATACCATTGATTAAAGTGAGAATGCCGGAAAACCCAATTCCACCAAACACACAAAGTAAGAAAAACATTGAAGGAATCTCAAGGGGCTGACCTAAAAACAGGGAAAACAACATCCAGTTTACCAGTGCCAAAATAAAAAATATCACGGCATTAAAAATCAACTTTGCAACGATAAGTTCTCCCGGACTGCAGAGGGTATAAAAAAAGTAATAGCGTCCGCCGGCTTCGCGTTGAAAGCTTCTTGCCGCCATAAGCGTTGCTCCAAAAAGGTAGGTAATCCAAAAAAGCGCCACCCAAACCTCGGGCTTGATAATAGATGCAAAAACCTGATACACTACAAACACCGAGGCAATTAAGTACAAAGACATCGCAATGAGTTGCAGCGGCTCACGCCATTCTAGCAGAGCGTCCTTGCGGATGAGAGCCCAAATATTTGACCAGCGCATAAAGAGTAGTTTGGGTGCAAAGATAGTTAGTAGGGAGGTTTGGTGGTGAGGGAATCGGAGAAGTAGAAGGCTCCTTGCAGGCGTAACTCTTGTCAGTAAAAACACCTGCATTTACGCCAAAACAATCACCTCTTTCGTGAGTTTCTGCAAAAATGGCAGACCAAATAGACCGCATTTGCCGTGGCATAAGGATTGACAAATTGGCGGCAAAAATTGTAATCACGAAAACGAATTCAATATGAGCAAGATCATTGGCATTGACTTGGGAACAACCAACTCCTGTGTAGCCGTTATGGAAGGTAACGAACCAGTAGTTATCCCCAACAGTGAAGGAAAGCGCACCACCCCTTCTATCGTAGCATTTGTAGAAGGCGGCGAGCGCAAAATTGGTGACCCGGCAAAACGTCAAGCCATCACCAACCCTGAAAAAACCATTTTTTCTATCAAACGCTTCATGGGATCAACCTATAGCGATCGCAAAGAAGAAGCCGGTAGAGTTCCCTACAAAGTTATTCAAGGGGAAAACGATACCCCCCGCGTAGAAATCGACGGACGTAAATACACCCCACAAGAAATCTCCGCGATGATTCTTCAGAAAATGAAGAAAACCGCCGAAGACTACCTCGGACAAAGTGTAAGCGAAGCAGTAATCACCGTTCCCGCATACTTCAACGACGCCGAGCGTCAGGCTACCAAAGAAGCGGGTGAAATCGCCGGACTTAAAGTGCGCCGTATCATCAACGAACCTACAGCAGCGGCTTTGGCTTACGGTATCGACAAGCGCGGTAAAGACATGAAAATCGCGGTATTCGACTGCGGTGGTGGTACCCACGACGTTTCTATCTTGGAATTAGGCGACGGCGTATTTGAAGTTCGCTCAACCGAAGGTGATACCCACCTTGGAGGTGACGACTTCGACCAGGTAATCATCGACTGGCTTGCCGACGAGTTTAATAGCGAAGAAGGCATGGACTTACGCAAAGACAACATGGCTCTTCAGCGTTTGAAAGACGCTGCCGAGAAGGCCAAAATCGAATTGTCATCTAGCTCCAGCACCGAAATTAACCTACCATACATCACTGCTACTGCAAGCGGACCTAAGCACTTGGTAAAAACCTTGAGTCGTGCGAAATTTGAAAGCTTGGCCGACAGCCTCATCAAACGCACCATCGACCCTTGCCGCAACGCTTTGCAAAAAGCCGGATTATCTGCCTCAGATATCGACGAAGTTATCCTTGTTGGTGGTTCTACCCGCATCCCTGCCATTCAAGACGCCGTAAAGGCATTCTTCGGTAAAGAGCCTTCTAAAGGTGTAAACCCCGACGAAGTTGTTGCTTTGGGTGCATCCATCCAAGGTGGTGTGCTTACCGGTGATGTGAAAGATGTATTGCTACTCGACGTTACCCCACTTTCTTTGGGTATCGAAACCATGGGCGGTGTGTTCACCAAGCTCATCGAAGCAAATACCACCATCCCTACCAAGAAAAGTGAAACCTTCTCTACCGCTGCCGACAACCAGCCTTCGGTAGAAATTCACGTACTTCAAGGTGAGCGCTCCATGGCAAATGACAACAAAACCATCGGTCGTTTCCACTTAGACGGAATCCCACCTGCACCGCGCGGCATTCCAAAAATCGAAGTAACCTTCGACATTGATTCCAACCGTATCCTCAATGTTTCTGCGAAAGACCAAAACACCGGTAAAGAGCAAAGCATCCGCATCGAAGCTTCTTCCGGCTTGTCTAAAGAAGAAATCGAGAAGATGAAACAGGAAGCCGAAGCCAACGCCGAAGCCGACAAAACAGCTAAAGAGCGTGTGGACAAGCTCAACGCCGCCGACGGTATGATTTTCCAAAGTGAAAAACAACTCAAGGAATTTGGCGATAAACTTCCCGAGGACAAGAAAGCGGCTGTAGAAGCTGCCATCACCGAACTTAAGGAAGCGCATAGCAAGCAAGATCTTGCCGCTATTGATGCCGCTACCGAAAAGGTAAATGAGGCTTGGAAAAATGCTTCCGAAGACCTCTACAAAGCTCAACAAGAAGCAGGTCAAGGTGGCCCTGAAGCTGGAAACGCTGAGGGAGGAAGCCCCGACGACGTGACAGATGTGGAGTATGAAGAGGTAAAAGATGATGAAGACAAGAAGTAATTCTTCGAAACATTCATAAATTGAAAGCCGAGAGCGATTGTTGCTCTCGGTTTTTTTTTTGCACCATCCTAACAATTCAGACGCAATTAATTTTGATTCTACTTGCTAATTTTATCCCCAAGAAAAATCAAAATCCTTAAACATGGAAAAAAAGTCCTTCCACAGCCTCCCCTATGCTCAAGCGCTCGAACATTTTGATGTTGACCTAAAAAAAGGACTCGATTCCAAGGAAGCCAAACAGCGATTAGAAAAACACGGTCGAAACGCCCTGCCCCAAGCTCCCAAGCGTCCGGCGTGGAGACGATTTTTAGAGCAGTTCAACAACGTGCTTATCTATGTACTCATCGCCGCTGCGGGTATCACGGCCTTAATGGATCATTGGATAGACACTTGGGTAATTTTGGCCGTAGTACTGGTCAACGCCTGGATTGGCTTCGTTCAAGAAGGAAAGGCAGAAGAAGCGCTAGATAGCATTCGCTCCATGCTTTCACCTCAGGCGGTGACACTGCGCGATGAACATTGGCACACCATCGATGCGGAAGAATTGGTGCCGGGCGACATCATTCGTCTCAAAGCCGGCGACAAAATCCCCGCCGACCTCCGCTTGATTAAAACCACCGACTTCCGACTTGAAGAAGCGGCTCTCACCGGAGAATCCGTTCCCATTGAAAAAAGCAATAAACCTGTTGACGAAGGCGCCGTTTTAGGCGATCAAAAATGTATGGCCTTTTCGGGTACTACCGTGACCTTTGGTGAAGGCGTAGGCGTAGTAACCTCTACCGGGCTGGAAACCGAACTCGGAAAAATCAATCAGATGATGGCTGGGGTGGCAAAAATCACCACTCCCCTGCTCCAACAAATCGGTAATTTTGGAAAATGGCTTTCCGTAATCATCGTTGTTGCCTCCGCGGCTTTTTTCGCCCTCGGATATTTCTTCCGTGACTATGAACTTGCCGAACTCTTCCTTGCGGTTATCGGTCTTATCGTAGCCGCCATCCCCGAGGGTCTGCCCGCCATCATGACCATCACTTTGGCGGTGGGCGTACAGCGCATGGCCGGACGAAACGCCATCATCCGCAGCTTACCCTCCGTGGAGACACTCGGTGCGGTAAGTGTGATTTGTTCCGACAAAACCGGAACCCTCACGCGCAATGAAATGACTGCGAAAAAAGTCTTCATTACCGAAAATGAATTTGAAGTAGAAGGAACAGGGTACGCGCCCAAGGGCAATATCACACTCAACGGCGAGGAGAGCAATAATCACCCTTTGCTACAAGAAATGCTACAGTGCGTGAGAGCCACCAATTCCGCCGATGTATTTGAAGAAGACAATCAATGGAAAATCAGTGGATCACCTACCGAAGCGGCTCTACTCGTATTATGCGAAAAGGCAGGAATTGAGCCCATGAATGACGATTTTGAAGAAAACATCCCCTTCTCCTCCGAACATAAATATGCCGCCCAGAAAATTTCCCTCGACGGAAAAATGCATTTTGTGGTAAACGGCGCTCCCGACAACCTACTCCAACGATGTGCATACCAGCGCACCGAAAATGGTCGTGAAGATATACAAGTAGAAATGTGGGAGAAGAAAATGGAAGAAGCCGCTAGCATGGGACTGCGTATGCTGGGCACGGCCATCCGTGAAGATGTGGGCAACGACCTCGAACTCAAACACGATGAAGTAAAAGACCTCACCTTCTTAGGCTTTATGGGCATCATAGACCCGCCGAGAGAAGAAGCTGTAGAAGCCATTAAAAACTGTAAAAGCGCCGGAGTTTCCGTGAAAATGATCACCGGCGACCACGCCCTGACCGCGCTGGCCATTGCCAAAAAACTAGGTCTGGGTCACGACGATAAGGTTATTACCGGTGTGGAGCTCGAGCAAAAAAGCGATGAAGAACTCAAAGATCTCGTACTCAACTACGACGTGTACGCTCGAACCAGTCCGGAGCATAAACTCCGCTTGGTTACCGCCCTACAAGCCCACGGCCTACGCGTTGCCATGACCGGCGATGGAGTAAACGACGCCCCAGCATTGAAAAAAGCCGATATTGGGGTGGCCATGGGCATCAAAGGAACAGAGGTTTCCAAGGAAGCCGCCGAAATGGTACTCGCCGACGATAATTTCTCCTCCATCGTGCACGCCATCGAGGAAGGCCGAACAGTTTATGATAACATCCGCAAATCGCTGCTCTTCATGCTGCCCACCAATGGCGCCGAATCTTTAGTAATTATTGGTGCTATTATGCTGGGAATTGTTATGCCGGTAACCCCCGTACAGATACTTTGGGTTAACATGGTTACCGCTGTTACCTTAGCCATAGCCTTAGCATTTGAACCCACCGAAGAAGGTATCTTATGTCGCAAGCCTCGAAGCAGAAAATCCGCCTTACTAGGCAAAATATTTTTGTGGCGCATCATTTTTGTTTCGGCAATAATTGGCGCAGCTACCATGCTCATTTTTATATATTTGAAGGCAAAGGGAATATCCGAAGATGCCGCTCGTACTGTGGCGGTTAACACCCTTGTGGCCGGACAGTTATTTTATCTATTCAACTGTAGAACGCTTGAAGATTCTGCATTAAACCGCAACTTTTTCAGCAACAAATACGCATTCATCGCCGCCTTCGCCTTGCTGATATTACAGTTAGCTTTTGTGTATATGCCGTTCTTAAATACGTTCTTTGGCTCCGAAGCCATTGAATTCAAATATTGGATTTGGAGTACAGCTGCCGGTGCTATCGTATTTGTTATGGTTGAGCTTGAAAAATTTATTTTGCGGAAATTGAACATCAGTGAGCTGAATACGTAGTGTTAATACATCACAAAAAAACGATTATGGAATACAGAAAACTAGGGAAATCAGGTCTTCAACTCTCCGCGCTATCACTAGGAAGTTGGGTGACTTTTGGACATCAAATTGGCGACAATACCGCGGAAGCCTTGATGAAAATGGCTTACGATAAAGGCGTTAACTTTTTTGATAATGCCGAAGTATATGCCCACGGAAAATCCGAGATTGTCATGGGAAACATCCTCAAAAAGATGGGATGGCAAAGAGATTCGTACGTGGTGTCCTCGAAAGCATTCTTTGGTAAAGGCGGAAAGCTCCCTACCCAGCGTGGACTCAGCCGCAAACATTTGGTTGAAGCCTGCCACGATGCGCTGCAGCGTCTTCAACTCGAATACCTCGACCTGTATTACTGCCACCGCCCAGATCCGGAAACGCCCATTGAAGAAACCGTTTGGACGATGCATCAGCTCATCATGCAGGGTAAAATATTGTACTGGGGAACATCGGAATGGAGCGCTCAGGAAATCATGGAAGCACATGCCGTAGCAGCGCGTTATAACCTCATTGGTCCTACCATGGAGCAGCCGCAATACAACCTCTTGCACCGTCATCGCGTGGAAGAAGAGTACGCAAATATATACCAAAATATAGGCTTGGGAACAACCATCTGGTCGCCATTAGCCAGCGGAATTCTCACGGGAAAATATTCCGAAAAGAACCCCGGCTCCACCCGCATGGAGTTGAAGGATTTACAATGGCTGAAAGAAGCAAACCTTACTCCTGAAAAATTAGCAAAAGCAGATAAGGTAGTGGCCATTGCCAACGAAGTGGGTGTTTCTCCCGCTAAATTGGCCATTGCTTGGTGCTTGAAAAATCCCAACGTAAGCACGGTGATTCTGGGTGCGAGTAAAACATCACAGTTGGAAGAGACATTGGAAAGTCTTGAAGTGCTACCCATGCTACATGATGAAGTCATGAATCAGTTGGGCGATTTGTAATGTCGGGACGATTACAAACCTGACATCTATCATAAATCCCTCGTGGCCTAAAGTATATTTTTGTGCCAAATTGAAAATCAATACTTATTATGCCAATATATCACGAACTGGGAAAATTTCCGCATAAGCGCCATACTACATTTAAAAAAGCCGACGGGTCATTGCATTACGAACAGCTCTTTGGAACCGAGGGTTTCAGCGGCATGAGTTCATTGCTCTACCACCTTCACCGTCCTACGATGGTAAAAAACATCGGCCCATCTATCGACCTTAGCCCTAAGGCGGCCATTGATAAAAATATCACCTCACAAATGCTTCGCGGCTGGGATGTTCCGGCGCACGATGACTTTTTGGAGAGTCGTAAGATTGTTTTGTTCAACAACGACTTGAACATTTCCTTAGCTGCCCCCAAAAGCTCACTGCGAAGTTATTTTTATAAAAATGCCGATGCCGACGAGGTGATTTTTGTGCATCATGGAAGCGGTACACTGCGCACCATGCTGGGCAACTTGAAATTTGGCTACGGCGATTACCTCGTTATTCCTCGCGGAATGATTTATCAGATTGATTTTGATAACGAAAATAACCGCTTGTTGATTACCGAATCCTTTAGTCCGGTAGTAACCCCCAAGCGCTATCGCAACGAATTTGGTCAATTGCTTGAACATTCGCCTTTCTGTGAGCGCGATATCCGTCGTCCGGACCATCTAGAAACCCACGATGAAATGGGTGATTTTGTGATTAAAATTCGCAAGGAGAATATTTTGCACACCATCACTTACGCTTCACATCCCTTTGACGTAGTTGGCTGGGATGGATACAACTACCCCTACGCCTTTAACGCTAAGGACTTCGAACCCATTACCGGACGTGTGCACCAACCGCCACCGGTGCACCAAACCTTCGAGGGCTACAATTTCGTAATCTGCACCTTTGCACCTCGCTTATACGACTACCATCCCGAGGCCATTCCCGCGCCATATAACCACTCGAACATCGACTCTGATGAAGTTCTTTACTACGTTGACGGTGATTTCATGAGTCGCAATCACGTAGAAAAAGGCTATATCAGTTTGCACCCCGGTGGCATCCCTCACGGGCCACACCCTGGAGCGTATGAGCGTTCAGTAGGGCAAAAAGAAACCCTCGAGCTCGCGGTGATGATCGACACCTTCCGCCCCTTGAAGCTTACCCAAACGGCGGTAGATATTGCCGATAAAGACTATTGGAGTTCGTGGTTGGAATAGGCGCAAACATCGCCTTATCTTTGTCAACTCTTTTTTAAACGAATTAAAATAATAGCTCATGTCAACAGCAGCCCATACCGAACCAAAGAAGATTTTTAAAGACGCGGAAGATTTTCTGCCCATTAACGGCACCGACTACGTTGAATTATACGTAGGTAATGCCAAGCAAGCCGCGCATTTTTACAAAACCGCCTTCGGATTTCAATCACTGGCGTATTCCGGATTAGAAACCGGTGATAAGGAAAAAACCTCCTACGTTTTGCAGCAAGGTAAAATCCGTTTAGTTCTCACCACGCCATTAAATCAAGATTCACCCATTCACGATCACATTCGTTTGCATGGCGACGGCGTGAAAAATGTTGCCCTTTGGGTGGACAATGCACGCAAGAGTTTTGAAGAAACCACCAGCCGAGGAGCTGAGGTGGCTTTCGAGCCTTATACACTAAACGATAAAGACGGTGAAGTGGTTTTGGCCGGAATTAAGACTTACGGCGACACCGTGCACGTATTTGTAGAAAGAAAAAATTACAACGGCACATTCCTTCCCGGTTTCCGCGAATGGAAAAGCGAATACAATCCCGAAGATGCCGGTTTGAAATACATCGACCACATGGTGGGTAATGTAGGGTGGAACGAAATGAATACTTGGGTGGAGTTTTACAAAAACGTAATGGGCTTTGCTCAGCTGGTATCTTTCGACGACAAAGACATTTCTACCGACTACACCGCCTTGATGAGCAAGGTGATGACCAACGGAAACGGTCGCATCAAATTCCCCATCAATGAGCCGGCGGAGGGGAAGAAAAAATCGCAGATTGAAGAATACCTTGATTTTTACAATGGTGCGGGTGTACAGCACATAGCCGTGGCTACCGACGATATTGTAAAAACCGTTAAGCGTTTGAAGGCCAATGGAGTTGAGTTCTTGTACGTACCAGAAACGTATTACGATGATGTACTTGACCGCGTAGGAGAAATTGAGGAAGATTTAGAGCCATTGCGCGAGTTGGGCATTCTTATCGACCGCGATGATGAGGGTTATTTGCTTCAATTATTTACCAAGCCCGTTTCCGATCGCCCAACGCTTTTCTTTGAAATCATCCAACGCCGGGGAGCGCAGTCTTTTGGCAAGGGGAATTTCAAGGCTTTGTTTGAGGCTATTGAGCGTGAGCAAGAAAATAGAGGTACATTATAAAGTGGCTGGCTATAAAGTTCGATGACGGCGTTATGCTCAGTTAAAAACCAAGTCATTTAAAGGTGTAATGCTAACATCTTATTCTCGGATAAACATAAGGGTGTTATCAAACTTTACAGATTGACTCCCTTGAGGGATATAAAAATCATTTTTATGCCGTAAGCATACCTGAATACAGTGTGTGTTTACGGCATTTTCTATTGCACAGAAAAGTGTTTTTTTCGAGAGAAATACCTTGTAAAAAAATCAGATTAAGCAATTTTAAATCAACAACTTAAGCAAAGAAAATTAACACATAAACAGTATATAACCAATACTATTAATCATGGGAAATATTAACCCAAGGGTTAAATTGAGTTAACATTACCGTAACCCTATCCAAGTAGTTTTGCAGCAGTTAACAATCAATATTTTCCAAGTGAAAAATACAATATTATTAATCGGCGCTCTACTGCTTTTTGCTCTTAATGAAACTTATGCACAAGCACATCAAAGCTACGAACTTAAAGGGATTATTGTAGAAAAGGGTTCAAAAGAGCCTTTAACTGGAGCCACAGTTGTTATAAATGGCGAAGGTAATAAAAAATACTATTCGGTAACAGGCTTAGACGGTAGTTACTCTATACGAGATATTGAGTCTGGAACATATTTTCTGGAAGTAGATTATGTTTCTTACGATAAAATAAGAAGACAAATTGATATTAAAGGATCAGAAAAAGTAATTGTCCAAAATTTTGTCTTAAGCTTCAGTGCAGAGTCATTAAAAACCATTAACGTAGTTGGCTTTAGAGATATTACGTCTGACGAAAGTGCACGTGCCGACGAAAGAAATGCCGATAACGTGCGCAATATCGTTTCGGCAAAAACCATAGATGCGTCGCCAGATATTACCGTAGCCAATGTTCTTCAGCGTGTATCAGGGGTTGCCCTTGAACCAAGCAATACGGGAGAAGGTCAGCACGCCATTCTACGTGGAATGGACAAAAGGTATAATTATACACTTATTAACGGTATAAAAATTCCAAGTCCTGATATGGACAATCGCTATGTGCCTTTGGATATTTTTCCTGCGGATATGTTAGACCGTTTGGAAGTAATCAAATCACTCACTCCCGATATGGAGGGTGATGCCATTGGTGGAGTGATTGATATGCGTATGAAAAGTGCACCTTCGACAAGAATGGTTAAAGTAAACATTGGTACAGGCTTCAATTCTATGTTTATTGATAGACCGTTTATGACGTTTGATCGCTCTGTAGTCCAAAATGAATCGCCCCGTATGCAGCAGGGTGCATTGGAGCCGGGTGCGCAGGCTACCATTACTGTAGATGATTTCCCTATGGAAAATGCTAATCAAGTGGAAAGATCCAATTTATTGTTTGATATGCCCTTTAACCAAATATATGGTTTAACTCTAGGTGACAGATTTGGAAAGAACAAACAATTTGGTGCAATAGTATCAGCATCTCATCAAGGTACATTTAGAGGCGCAAATAGTGAGTTTTTTGCTTTAGATGTGGACAGAGAAACAAATCTTCCAGTGATGGAGAATGTAACCACCTTCGACCGCTCTATTCAACAAAATCGAAGTGGTGTTCACGCTAAGTTAGACTATCGAATCAACAACAATAATGTAATTGAGTTTTATTCATCTTACATCCGTTTGGCAGAAGCTGAAACACGGTTAATGACGGATACCGCTTTAACTCTAGCACGCTCTGGTGCAGGAACCGGAAGAGTTGAAAAATGGATACGCAATCGACAAAGAATCAGCACCATTTACACCAATAACCTAACCGGCAAACACAATTTATCTGATAACATTATGTTTGACTGGTCGGCAGTGTATTCCATCTCCGAATACAGTGACCCTGACATGACAGAGTTTATGGTAATTTCTGAGCGACGTAGAGATAATAATGATCCATCAGGTTTTTCGCAAACAGACTGGGTATATGACAATACAAATCACCGTGGATTTTTCAGACGTTGGAGAGGAAATTCTGACCGAGATATTGCGGGCTACGCTAACTTGAATTATAAACTATCCTCATCAACTTCATTCAAAACGGGGGGGATGTTCAGATGGAAGCAGCGCGATAACTACTTTGACCGCTACAGACTAGGAACAGAACCTGCTGTACAAAATTGGGATGGTGATATTCGCAACAACACTTTCCGGGTTGCTATACCAGGATCACCAAACGATGTATTAAATTACAATCTTAATGAGCGCGTATCCGCAGCGTATATTATGGGAAAGCATCAATTGACTTCGAGGCTTCAAGTTCTAGGAGGATTGAGGGTTGAACACACACAATGGGACTACTTCTCACTAGGTTCTAGCCAAATCGGCCCCAGTGAAAAAGACACCTCGTACGTGGAACTTCTTCCATCCTTACACTTCAAGTACGTGCTGAATGAAAAAACTAACTTACGTGCTTCGTACTTCCGCTCAATGAGCCGCCAAGGTTACTTCGAAATCATCCCATTTAATTTTTACGAAGAAGATCAGTTTAGAGAAGCGGGTAATCCCGATTTGCTCCACGTAACCGCTGATAATGTTGATTTTCGCTATGAATTATTCCCCACAGCTCTTGATCAATTTATGGTAAGTGCTTTCTACAAGAGAATTCAAAACCCAATTGAAGTTACCGTTGACAGAGTAGCCGAGTTAGGTAATCGTTTATTCTTACGCCCCACAAACCAAGGTACTGCTCAAAATTTTGGTTTTGAAGTGGACTACATTAAGTATATAAAAAAATGGGGTGTGCGGGCGAATTACACCTTTACACAATCTAATATCACCACCAACCGTGTACGAAGATTTAGAGGGGAAGATGGAAGTTTGCAAGAAGATGTGGTTCAACAAACACGTCCTATGCAAGGGCAGTCGGCTCATTTAGGAAACCTCAGCATTCTTTTTAAAGACACCAAAACTGGTACTGATTTCCAAATTGCAGGGGTATATACCGGAAGACGTATTGCCTTTATAAGCCCGTATTTTGAAAATGACCAATGGCAAAGAGGTATGTTTATGCTCGATTTTTCTGCCGAACAAAAAATTGGCAAGGGACTCGTAGTGTATCTAAAAGCTCAAAACCTACTCGACACTCCTTTCGTATTGGAAGTTCCTGCATCAAACGAAACTGCTGCGGCCAACGAACCACATTTACAACCCGACGCAAATAGAGTGCTATCGCGCTTTGATCTATTTGCAAGAACATTCCTCTTTGGAGTAAAACTGTCAATTTAATCTAAATCAATCTCTAATTTTAATTCTATGAAAATCAATCAATTCTTTAAAAATGCTTCATTAGCATTGGCAACCACTGCCTTCATCGCTGTGGGATGCAGCAGCGACGACGACAATGGTGGTGGCGGAACAACTCCCGGAGGAGAATCCGTAGAAATTACCGAAGAAACTACCGAACTTGGTGGTAAAATGCACGGAACAGTTAAGGCTGGTACTTACAAGTTAGTAGATGACCTATTCATCGAAAAAGGAAGAGAAATTGTTCTTGAGCCTGGTGTACGTATTGAGTCAACTGCCCGTGGTAGTGATTTCAACGAGTCATACTCCATCTTTGTTGAAGGAAGCTTTTTCTCTTTAGGAACCGAGTCTAATCCTGTATGGATTACCACTGTTCCTGAAAATCGTAAAAAATCAAACTTCCGCAAAGGGTACTTAGGAACCATTGAGGGTCGTTTGAACTGCGAAAAAATCGTAGTTAAATGGACGCACCTAGAATTCTTTGGTGGTCTTTCTGGCCCTGGTTCTTCCGTGTACGACGAAGGTGAAACCATGTACGGCTTCCACACCATGAACGAACAAACAGAACTTATCATCGAAGATAGCTGGTTAAGATATTTCGCTGATGATGCTATCCGTCCAGAAGGAGGAAAAATTGCCATCTTTAGAAATACTTTTGAGTGTATCGGTGGTGTTGAAGGTGAAGCGCTTAACGCAAAGAGTGGTACTGTTGGAGATTTCGCCTACAATCTTATGGTAGGTATGGCAACCAACGGACCTAAAACCGGTTCTGGCGGTGGTCTTCCCACACAAACCATCATCAATGTGTACAACAACACTATCGTTGGTGGTGGCTTCCGTCGTGTAGCTCCGGGTAGAGGTGGTTCTATGAATATTGAAAATGGTGCAGGTGGACACTGGTACAACAATATCGTGGTTAACTGTCGTTACGGTATGCGTGTAGTTGCTGGTACAGATTATAGCCGTACTTTTATCGATTACACCCACTATTTCGGTCATGGTACTTTTGACAACAGTGAAGGCCCCTTGTCTGATAACTTTTACCCACAAAATGGCGTGATTGGTACTACAGTTGCCTTCCCAGCTAACGACAATACTGATAATATCGACCCACTATTTGTTTCTTACGACCCTACGCAGTTTGTGCAAGCAGACTACCGCAATGTTCATGAAAATACTTCTTGGTTGCCGCTTGAACTTAACTTTGCCGGAAACCATGACTTCCAATTGCAGTCATCTTCTCCATGTGTAGGCGCTGGTAACACATCTGACTTCTCACCTAAAGCCCCTATTACTGAAGTTGGTCCTCGTGGTCTTTCTCAGCCTGTTCCCGGTCCTAACGCTGATTTAGGTGCGTTCCCTACGGATGGGAGTGGGAATAAGCATCTCGTTCGTAACTACTACGCAGACTAATTGTGGCTGTCTAGAAAGTCCGATGAGGCTAGATCTGGTTCTAGACTATGGCTGACGGATAAATTGAAAAAGCCCGAGATCATGTATCTCGGGCTTTTTTTGTTGGTCTAATATGATTGGACTACACCACCCTCAGCCCCATTCTGTTTTTAAATGCACTAAGCAAATACAACATTACCGGTACCATAACCAAGGTGAGGAAGGTGGCGAAGGTGAGACCGTAAATAACCGTCCAAGCCATAGGACCCCAGAAGGCAGCGTTGTCACCACCAAAGTATATCTGTGGATCATACTCGCTGATCATGGTGAAGAAGTTGATGTTCATGCCCGTGGCGAGTGGCAATAAACCTAAAATGGTTGTAATAGCCGTAAGCAACACCGGGCGAAGACGTTTCTTACCCGCCTCTACAATGGCTTCATATACATCCTTCAAATCTAAGCGATCGTTTTCGCCCAAGGCATTTTCATCTCTCTTACGCGTGAGCAATAGATTGGCGTAATCGACCAGTACAATGGCGTTATTCACCACAATTCCCGCCAAAGAAATGATACCTACACTGGTGAAAATCACTACGAAGTCGTTACGTGAAATCACCAAGCCTAAAAACACACCGATAAGTGATAGCACTACCGTGGTCATAATAATAAAAGGCGTAGTGGCGGAGTTAAACTGTGCTACCATGATGAGGAAAATCAAAAATACCGCGATCAATAAGGCTTTACTCAAAAAGGCCATTTCCTTCGCCTGATTTTCCTGCTCACCCGTAAATGCGAGCGTAATCCCTTGAGGCAACGGATAATCCGCCATACGTTCTTTGATTTGCTCTACGGTTTCTGTTGGGTTAAAACCCTCGTTGACATTCGAACTCAAGGTGATTACTCGATCAAGATCAATGCGCTTAACCGCATTAAAGGTAGATGAAGTTTGCACATCCGCCACCGAGCTTATTGGCACCTGCTTTATTTTTCCAGAAGCCGGATCTCTGAAGGTAATACGCGTATCTAACAATCGATCTATGTTGTAACGCGACTCATCTGTAAAGCGCAGGTTTATAGGGTAATCTTCCTTCACGTCTTTAAACGTACTGATTTCTTTTCCAAACAAAGCCGTGCGTAAAGCATCGCCAATTTGTCCGGATGAAACCCCTAAACTCCGAGCTTTCGTTCGATCGATGATAATGGGCAATTCCGGTTTTCCCATTTGCACATCGGCTTTGAGCTCCTCAATACCGCGAATACCCGCAGCAGCGATATAGCGACGAACCTCCTCGGCCTCTTCAACGAGCTGCTCGTAATCGTCGCCAGACAACTCAATATTGATAGGTGCTCCCGCCGGCGGACCAATCGCGTCTTTAGAAACCGTAATCTGCGCTCCGGGATAACCTCGCAACTCTGCCCGAATGTCTTCCAGAATTTTGGCCGTGCTAATGCCTCTACGTAACGGAAAGTCCACAAAAGAAATTTCTATTCTCGCTTTGTGGGGCGTTGGTGCATTCGATGGACCCTGATTAGGATCGGAAGCTCCCATACCTATTTGGGTAATGATGGACTTCACCATGAAACTTCGTTGTGAGTAAGGCACCGTATTGGTGTCAATCCCTGGCTCGTAGTAGGATTCCAACAGATTTTTCACCTTATGCTCTAAATCCAGCGCAACTTCATTGGTAACTTCGATGTCGGTGCCAATAGGCAATTCCACGTATATCTCCGCTTTTTTGGGTTCATTATCAGGAAAGAAAATCGTTTTTGGCGGAACCTCGATGATGAGGAAAATACTAAACGCCAAAAGCAAAATACTGCCGAAAAAGAATACTATGGGCATTTTCCCCTTTAAAGCAAAAGTGAGGGTGGAATTATAGGCATTTTCAATTTTTGGCAAAAATCGATTCTGAAACCAATCCGTAGCCGGAACAATGGCAAAAGAATTAAACGGACGTAGTAAAGCAAAGAAAATGAGTAAATTACCAGCCCAATACACTTCAAAAATGATGGCGATTATCCCAACAACTATCATAATTCCCGAAAAGATGAACATCCTCTTGTAATTGGGCGCATCTTCCTTGATTTTCATGAAAACCGAGGTAAGTACGGGGTTGATTACCAAGGCAACGAAGAGCGACGAACCCAAAACCGTCATCAAAGTAATGGGTAAAAACTTCATAAACTCGCCAAATAATCCCGGCCATAATGCCAGGGGAACAAAGGCCGCTAGCGTAGTTGCCGTGGAAGAAATAATAGCCCAGGCCACCTCGCCTACCCCCTGTTTCGCCGCAGCGACGGGAGATTTACCTTCATCCATCAAACGGTAGATGTTTTCCACCACTACAATTCCGTTATCTACCAACATCCCGAGCGCCAATACCAAGGCAAAGAGCACCACCGTATTCAGGGTAACCCCCAGCATTTCTAAAATAAAGAAGGACAAAAGCATGGAAAGCGGAATGGCAATCCCTACGAAAAGGGCGTTGCGTAAGCCGAGGAAAAACATCAATACCACAATCACGAGTATCACCCCGAAAATAATGGAGTTTTCGAGTTCGCTAAGTTGCGCTTTACTTGAATCACTCTGGTCGTTGGTAATGGAAATATCGAGGTTGGAAGGCAGAAAGTCTTCCCGTGCATCAGCTATGATTTTGTTGATTTTATCCGAAACGATAATGAGGTTTTCACCACCGCGCTTTTTTACGTCGAGCATAACTACAGGACGGAAAAATTCGCGGGCATACGACTCTCTTTCCTTCTCACCAAAGTGAATTTCGGCGATGTCGCGCAGATAGACAATATTTCCGCCTTCGTGTTTGACCACAATATCACCGATTTCGTCGATACGGGTAAAATCGCCGGAAATACGAACGCTCTTACGAATCCCGTCGATGAGCAAGTCACCGCCCGATACGGAAACGTTTTCTCCTTGAATGGCGTTGGCGATGTCGTTGAAACTCATGTTGAGGAGTTCGAGCTCCCGCTGATTCACGGAAATGCGCACCTCCTTATCGTCCATACCACGAATATCCACACCCGAAATCTCTGGTAGCGCTTCGATGCGTTCTTCCAAATACTCGGCGTAGGATTTAAGCTGATCGGCGGAAAACTCACCCGATAAGTTGATGTTCAAAATGGGCACCAATTCCGCGAAGTTCAATTCAAAAACGTTCGGATCTGCGGGTAAATCGGAGGGGAAATCCGGACTACTCTTAGCGATATCCACTTTGTCTTTCACCCGTTGGAGGGCGACTTCTGGTGAAATGCTAAAATCAAACTTCACCCGAATGCTACTAAAACCCTGCGTAGATGTAGAAGAAATTTCGTCCACCCCGCTAATGGCGTTGATTTCTTTCTCTAGTGGACGCGTTACCAGCTTTTCCACATCGAGGGGAGCGTTACCGGGATAAGGGGTGCTAATGTAGATTTCCGGAGTAACAATCTCGGGAAATGCCTCCGAGGGCATGGCGCGATAAGCGAGGAGCCCGGCAATAAAAATGATTACGGTAAGTACGAAAACCGTGTTTTTATTGTTGATAGAACCGGACGAAAGCCCAAACTCCTTACTGACTTTATTATCTAAGCCTGAATTATTCATTGCTGATGGTTTCAAGAATTTCGTTGATGCGTACGCGTTGACCCGATTTCACGGAGCGTGAACCTTTGTCAACCAACATTTCTCCGGGTTCAATACCGTTTAAAATCTCCGTTCTACTGCGATAGGTTTTACCAAGTTCAACCACACGACGTTGAATTTCGCCCACAGCATTATTATCAGGATCGGCGACTACAACATACACATAGTTAGTCCCTTGAGGATCTTGCTGAACCATGCGATAAGGGATGGAAACTACGCTGTCGTTTTTATAATCGAGGATATACACATTGGCCATAAGATTTGGCTTGAAGTACTCGTTGGAATTTTCGAGACGGAATACCACGCGGAACGTGCGATTAGCCGGGTTGATAACATTTCCGGTTTGGGTAACGGTGGTGTGTACGGTATCTTGAAGAGATGGAAATTCCAAGCGTGCCGGACTTCCTTCGGTGATTTGACGGATATAGCGCTCGCTCACGTCGGCATTGAGATACACTTTTTTGAGATTCACGAGGCGAAGGAGGGGCATTTGCGGACTCGCGAGCTGACCAACTCTTCCAAAGATTTCGTCAACTTTACCGTCAAATGGCGCACGGATACGGGTTTGCTCAAACTGCGAGCGGAGGGTTTTGAGCCGCGACTGCAAGTTATCCACAGCATTTTTGCTCTCCAGATACTGAAGCTCCGAACCAATTTTTTGATCCCAAAGACGCTTTTGTTTGTCGTACACCGTTTTGGCAAAAGCGAGTTGGGTTTCGGCTTCGCGGATATTGTTTGACAATACGGTTGCGTCGAGTTCGATTAAGAGCGTACCTTTTTTCACCTCCTGTCCTTCGCGTACGTGGATAACGGTAATTGTACCCTGGGTTTCAGGAGTGACATCGGCGTTTTTATCGGCTTCGAGTGTACCGTAAATTTCCACAAAATGCTCAAATGTTCCCGTGCGGGTGCGGTAAGCAGTGATTGCCGTTTTACTTGCATTGGTATCATTTTTCTGAATTTCCGCATCTATTTCGGAAATCAAATCCTGAATAGAGTCCAGTTGAAGCACCAATTTCTCTCGTTTGTCAAGAAGCTCTTCTTGATCCGAGGATTCGTTTTTATCGTTTTTGCAAGAAACAGCTACTACGGCCATTAGGCAAAATGAAACTATGGGGAATTTGGAAAACATAGATGGATAGCTTAGTATGTATTGAATGATCCGGTGATTTTTTCTAACGCGCTACGGGCACTTACCATTTGCAAAAGGGCGTTTACGTAAGTCCGTTCACTGTCTAAAAGTTGATTTTCAGCCTGACTTAAATCGAGGCTACTTGCAATACCTTCACGGTATTTAGCTCGGGTAGTTTCAAGGATTTTCTTGGCCAGCTCGCGGTTTCGCGCACTGGTTTGCAGCGACTTAACAGCTACATCAAAATCACTGCGAGAACGCTGAAAGTCGAGTTCGGCTTGTTCGCTCACCAAGCGTTTATTCATGCTTGCTCGATCGAGGTCGATACGCATTTGCTGGGTACGGGCGTAGCGACGCATACCGGTGAACAAATCCCATTGAACGCCAAAGCCAACTATGGCGAATGTTACCCAAGGATTGTTATTATCGAAATCCCAGAAATTCTCGTACTGAAAGAAGTTGAAGTCATTACCAAAGCTATTTCTACTCACATTGTAAAAGCCGGTAATCTTAGGCAAATAAGACATTTGCTCGTTTCGCAGGGACAGTACGGCAGCGCGCTCTTGTGTTTCCGCGCTTCTGTAGGGAAGATACGAATCTAAGTCAAACAACGGATTTACCAATCCCTCAACATCTCCGAGGGTAATAAACACATCGATATCGTCGGTGAGGCTTAGGGCTTGGTCTTGAGGATAGCCCATCGCTAGTTTGAGCGCCATCATGGCGATGGAAGCTTGATTTTTCGACTGAAGAATATTGATTTCCAGATTACTTACCAGAAGCTCAATCTGATCTACATCCTGCTGCTCGATAAAGCCTTCTTCTAGAAAGGCTTTGTTTTCATTGAGCGTTTTCATGCTTGATTCGAGGTTGCGTTCGAGGATTTTCACCAATTCGTTAGCAACCACCACATTTCCGTAGGCATTAAAAATCTGCTCGGTGATATCAACCCTTGATTGAGAAAGCTCTAGTCGGGAAATTTCCTTGAACACCCTGCTGGCCATTAGGGCTACGAAATAAGAACCATCGAGGATGAGCATGTTTGCCGTAGCGCGATAGGTTGACTGGTAGGGAACGCCAAAGGCCAGTAAAACAAAGTCTTGGTCTGGCGGGGAATTAGGAAGAAATTCTGCCGGAACTGGTTGTTGTGGAATGCGTTGGTTGTAATTGAGGTCGCCACCTACACTAATTTGCGGTAGCCCCATTGCGGCGGTTTCCTGAACAATCTTTTTAGCTTTGGCATATTCGTACTCGGCATTGCGCACCGAATATGCATTTTCGCGAGCGTATTTTACGGCTTCCCGTAAACTAAACGCGGTTTCTTGCGCCTTTACCTGTGTGGTAGAAAAGAGCAGGGTTGCTGCACACAAGAAAAAAAAGATGCGGTGAATAATCATTATATAGCGGGGTATTTATTTAGGTGTTTACGTCCTTTGTCCGAAACAATTCCGTGAAGGTGATATAATAGCGCTTGGCGGCGGAGTTTTACTTGGTTCTCTGCCGACCAGAAGTATTCATCATTGGTCATGATGTAGGCGTGGCCGAGATAGAGGTGGGCAATGGTTTCCGGATCAATATCGTTTCGATAAAAACCTTGCTTCATTCCACTCTCGAGGTTTTCCATAGTGGCTTCCATCATTTCCACCTTTTTTATTTTTTCCAAATAGGTAAAGGTTTCCGGGAAATACTTACGAAGCTGGAAAAGCATTCTTTGGTGAGATGGAGTAAAAAAATCGAGCATGGCCTTATCCATATCAAAAAGCGCATCGATAGGGTTTGGGGTTTTAGCTTGAATTTCCTTGGCAAAGGCTCTTACCTCATCGGCCATTCGTTCGATTCCGTCGCGCACAAGATCCGACTTACTGCTAAAAAAGCGGTAAATGGTCTTTTTAGACATTCCCAATTCCGAGGCAATTTGATCCATCGAAACGGAGCGAAAGCCTTACTGCATATAGAGCTGCATGGCTTTGGTGAGGATCAGGTCTCGGGTATATTTTTCGTTATCTGTCATTGGGTCGGCAAAATTACAGATAAGAACCCTTGGAAACTTTTATTGTTTCTATCGTTTCCCTTAAAATTTCGTTAAGGAAATACGTTGATCCGCGAAATTTGGATTCAATACGAAAGGCTTATTATAGAGCGAAAAGCGATAAATTCTGCTTTGCAAAAATTGGTTTTTCAACTAGACTACACGAAGATGTTGTTAGGCTAAAATGTTTCAATAAGAAAGCACAACCCGAAAGCCTGTGTGACTATTGCGTAATTCCGGACTGGCGCATCCCGAACCAAAGGGGCAAATGACTATAGAACAAAATAGCAATATTCATCCCGACCTCGAAGAGGTCAAATGTCTATAGAACAGAATTTTCTAAATATAATCGGTTTGGAGGGATATCTATAACAGTTTATTATTCAAAACCATTCATCTCCTCCTGCGCAGCACCATCGTCTGTTATCGGTATGGTGAATATTTTGATGTTCATTTTAAAAAAAATTTCCCCGCTTCGCGGATATTTTATTTTTATGACCTTTAGCTTCGGTTGCCGCATGGGCGGGACAAGCTGTCCCTCCCTCGCTTTAGGCCATAAAAATGCTTACAAGGAGGGATGGAAAACCCATTGTTTACTGGGAAAGGACAACCCGAAAACCGTTATTGTAGTCACGAAGGCCGGGACCGTAGCTGAAGCGACGAGACACACGGCAGTACGCGGCAATGCTGAGCCAGCTGCCACCGCGCAAAACACGATTAGAACCTTCTACCGTAGATGTCCACTCCCAAACATTCCCGCTCATATCGTACAGTCCATAGCCATTCGGCTTTTTGCCTCTAACGGCATGAGTGGTATTTCCACTATTTTCACTATACCAAGCAACCTCATTGATGTTGTTGCTACCCGAATACTCATGGTTCTCCCCGCCCTTTGCTGCGTATTCCCACTCCTGCTCGGTTGGCAAGCGAACACCCGCCCAGTTGCAATACGCCACCGCATCGTGCCAGCTTACGTGTATTACAGGATGGTTAGCAGGTTGGCGCCTCTTACCTGAAACATCATTGCGCCAAGTAACACCGTTTCCTCTTTCAAATTTACTTCCCGTCCAAATCCAACTATAACCCTCTTTTTCCGCAGTGGTTTTATACCCTGTTGCATTTACAAATGCCTCAAACTGCCCACGTGTCACCTCCGTTTCCCCCATATAAAAATCTCTACCTGGAATTTTTATTAGTTTCATCCCATTTATTACGCGAATATCCGAGGAAGATGTTTGATCTTGAGTGGCAATAGATGTTGCTCCTTTTTCCAAAGAAACCTCAACTGTTGCTCTCTCCTCCTTTTTTATACTAAAAGCACGCTTTTCGGTAGCGTAGCCGGAAGCGGAAACTTCGGCTTCGTAATCACCGGCAGGAAGGTCACGCATCATCTGTAAACCCTGCCAGCGCTTGATTTCATTTCCTTGGGCGGTGCGAAGAATCACCTGAGCAGTACTCGGAACTACAGAAAATTGCAAACTTCCGGTATGCGGAGTAAGCGTGGCATTAATATTTTGTCGTTCACCTCGCTTTAGGTCTATCGTTTCGCTATACGGTTCGTAATCTTTCAACTCAATATCGATACGATACCTACCAGGCGTACGCTCAATTTGCTTTTGACCATCAATCTTAGTCTTATTGACCAAGATTGTCGCATTATTAGGCTGTACGTTAAATACAATAATTCCGGTATTCTTTTCCAATTGAAAGCGAAAACGATTCTCCTTTCCCTCTTCAACTACAATGGTTTGGGTATGGGTTAAATACCCACTCTTCTGAACCTCAACCGTATATTCTCCCGGATATAAAAACAAAGAAAGTCGTTTTGCTCCGTCGGTGTTACCTTTTTCCAATCCATCAAAAATAACCCTTGCTCCAACCTCATTAGCTTCAATATGCACAATCTCCGGCTCTACCTCCCGCATCTTAAACTCGTAATTCACCTGCTCCGCCGAAATCACCAATGGCTCATCAATGGGTCTGTAGCCCTCTCTTTCCAAGCGAATATTCACCGTACCAAGCGGCACACTCACGGTTTTATTAATCTCCGTGGGAATGTTATCCACGAAGAGTTTGGCATCGCGCGGCTCAACTAAAAAAATCACCGAAGCTTCATCCTGTCCGCTGCGCTCTTCCACCATATAATAAAAAACCGCCTTTGGACTCGGGTTGATTAAGGCTATTCGTTGTTCGATATACCCACGAGCCGCCACAAAGAGAATTTGTCGCTGTGGACTCACCAATATTTCGTACCGATTTGCTCTAGAATTATACCTCTGCTGGTTGATTCCGCCCACCGAAGATCGAAAATCCAAACCCTCCAAATCTGAATAGACCAAAATCATGGCGTTGTCTGGATACTCGGTACTTGCCTGCACCACAGAAGTTCCATCCGGTTCACGCTCTGTTACGTGGAATTCTTTGAGCTGGGCGGAGAGGGAGAATGTGAAAAGAATGAATATATAGGGGTATAGATGTTTCATTGGGCAAATATAAAAATAAGCATCAATCCTTTATACACCGCACCGAATTCCCCGCAGCGCGATTGGCCGAAGCCATTTCGGCGTGTTCACCAGCAATGCCGAGGGCTCTGACGTTGGTGGTGCTTGAAACCGAACTGCTCCAGTAGCCACCATAGACCCCTACCCCATAGAACCAGCCGTTTGAGCTTCCTTGACCTCCTGCTAGGGTTAATAAAAGTGGGGAATTAAACGCGCCAAAGATGTCGAATGATGTCCAAGTCGAACGCTCGGCATTTAATTCGGCACTGGTGGGTATGCGGTAACCATTGGGACAAGGGTTATTGATTCCATTTACGCCCTGCCAGAGATTATCATTTCTGGGTACACGCCAATCCATATTTTGGCCTGACCTACTGGTGATAAACATATTATGTCCCGGCTGGTCGGTATCGCTAAGCGCGGGTGTAAGAGGAGAACTCCGGCATTGATGTCCGTCTGGACCTCTACCCCATTGATATAAATCGCCGTAAGCCAGTGGATCCGTTATGCTAATAGCCGCTCGTAAGGCGCCGAGATTGCGATCCATCCAGGTTTTCCCCGTAAGTGGATTGGTAACATCAAATACTAAAGTTGGTACACCAGAACAGTGAACCGCTCTAGGAGGATAGGTTGGTTGACGACCATAAACCTGAAGTACTAATGAGCAGGAAACACCACCAATATCTAAAACA
>JBHYFA010000005.1:0-50644 GCA_051859825.1 Schleiferiaceae bacterium | reverse complement strand
CACGCACCCGACGCCCCTTCCCTCCCCAACCCTACCATGCGGTTCCAGCTCCTCCCCTCGAGCACTCACTCTATGAAGGCCACTCTTTCTTCCCGATCGAGTTATCTTCTTAATATCCTCAAGAGCTCTCTTTTCAAAAAGAATTTTATAGCTCATTACCCAAAAAGCTCTTTTCGCATTTCATCTGTGTAGGGAACAGTATTTCCTTTTCGAGCACTTTCCGCACGCTCTAAAACCATTTTAACAAATTCCGGATCATAAACAGCTCCTTCCTCTTCAACAACAGAGCTTAAAGCCTCATCCTTCTTTACTTCGTATGTGAGATTCAAAGCACTACAAATTGCAACCAACGCCTTTGTAAGCTTGTTGTCCGCTTTAATTATTATGGTATTCATACAAATCGTATTTAGAATTAAACAAAAATACGAATTATACGAACCCCACGCAAGAGATTCCTTCACGATTCCAGTACTTCAATAAACCAAAACCAAGACGCTAACTTTCTAAAGCATGAGACATAACTTAAAAGCTATTACACAAAGGAACACAAAGAATACACAAAAGTGCACAAAGTTCTGTTATGCAAAACATTCAACTTCGTGAAACGTTGCGTCTCCTTTGTGAGCTTTGTGTAATAATTCAAAAGAGATAGTTGGAAAAGCTCAAAATAGACTCACAAAAGCCCATTTACTTTTTCAACGGGAACAAATAGCTTACACCCATTTCAAATGCTATTAATCTGTACCGATAATTAGCGGAAGGTGCTTCAAAAATAGGCATAGCCTCATGAGAAAATTGATAGGCTGGTGAAATACCATGATGAATACGTCCTCTAAAGGAAAAAGATTTAAACAGATGATAACGGAAGCCTAAAACAGCCTGAATTTCAACATCCGAAACTGATATTGGCTGATTATGAGCAAAAAGCGAATTGTAAACAGGGAAATTTATCTGAAAACCACTTTCAATCCAAAACGACTTAGATACTTTAAACTGTACAACTATAGGCAATCCTATTGTGTAAAAATCGTAATTTTCAGCGGTAAACCCACTACTGCGATTAACGCTCCACATAAATAAACCTAATCCAGACTGAAAACCTAAAAACGATTTTTTGGAAGAATACTGATATGGTAGAATTAAGGAACTGCCATTTCCAAAACTATACGTAGGAAATGAATAATAAATTTGACTGTAATTGGAACTGTAATTTTGAAGTAAGGCAAGCGAATAGCTCAATTCTAATCCAATGGAGTGCTTTGGTGTTACATAGTGTTTTTGGCCAATTAGTTTATTTGTGTTTAAGCAAACTACCCAAACAAGCAAAAAATATAATTTGATGTTATTCTTTAATTTCATAGCGGAAACCTATTGTAATTGCATATAAGCGATGGATATTTAATCGATAATTGTCAAAGAGATTTATGTAAGTAGTAATCATGTCGCGTTGAACTAATTCTACCTCTAAATACCAAGGACTATTAATATTACCCATACGTTGCCAATAACCTAATTTCATTGCAGGAACAAAGTAAGGATACCTGTTAAACCTAGTATTACTATTAATAGACTCAGATAATGGAGATGCAATAATTTCAACTCCTGAGAGCGATAAATCAAGACTTACTCCAATAAAAAAGCCGTAATCATCTTTTACGTAAGTTAGTAAAGGACCAAAGCCCACATCACCCCAAAATGTACGCTGACTATAAATTATTGGAGAACTATACTGATTATACGGAATAACACGACGGGTAAAGCTAACTGTTGTTCCTATATTTAAACTCGTTTTCCAAGCAAACCATTTATTGGAAGTGTTTAAAAAACTGCCGTGAAAACCAAAAGCATATGGAGTATAACTATCCATTAACATCCTCTCTTCATGTAAACTGCTTGAAGGAGAAAACTCCTTTGAATAATGCACGACCCCATTGGTAATCCCACCCCCAAAAGAATGCTTATTTATCTGCGCAAAGCCTGAAACGGACATTACGAACAAGAACATTAAACAGAAATAGGTTCTTCGCATCATAGTATTGTTTATTACTGTTTCACCACCTTCACCCTGCGCACCTCACCTTCTTCCGGCATAATCCACAAAACGCATCACTCTGTTGCCATTTCCGTCGTATTCGTAGTAGATTTCGCGGGATTGGGCGTATCCAAAAACTGAAAATCCCAAGGCAAAAAAAATCACAGTTAATGTTTTCATTTTATTCTTTTTTAGGTTTAATAGTAAATCAACTGCAACGCGGTGATGTGTTGCCGCACATCATCGCGATTTTTTTAATATTCAAGTTTAAAATAGGTAGTATCCATTTCACCGAGTTTTGGTTTGGCAATTTGTAATGGGATGGAGATTCCATTTTTTGTAACCCAATACTCAATGATATTTTCAACATTACCCACGCCGGGAAGAATTACTTTAAAGTTTGCGCCGTCATGAAAAACATATTCCCAACTCCCTGTCCCTCTATGGCTGGCGTATCTTATGCTTATACGATCCCCAATATTAGGATCAATATTCTCTACATGAAGTTCAACCCATGCTTTTTTTTCAAGGTTTACATTTGCCCAACTCCTATATCCCGCAAAAAAGCCTCCATCTCCTTTATAACTCCCCGGTCTAGGGCGTCCATTTAGGAAAGGTTGTTCTATGGTGTCAATTTTTAGCGCTATTCCTCCTGTGTAAGTATCATCAGGAAAATCACTTCGATCAAATTCTAAATAAAAAGAATGGTATTCTTCTCTCAATCCTTCAAATTCAAACTCGTAATATCCGTTTTCATCAGTATAAACTTCTTTAAGAACACTTCTATTACTACTTATCAATTGTATTTTATACGGCCTATCATTAATTATTTCATCTGTTCCCAAAACCATAAGATGTCCGTGAACCTTAGTTATGATAGGCACTTCTTCTTCTGTTTTGGTACAATTGCTCATTAATATTACAACCAAAATAATGGTAAGTTTAAAGTGCTTCAAACTCCTTGATGCCATATTTCTCATACTCTAAAATATTAAAGGTAAAAGCCAAATCCTAAGCTAAATGCTACAGCAGCAACTTGTTGTTTAAATGATGTAAACTGAATTATTCTATCAAAATTTATACTTATCTCTCTATCTTCAACACTTGGATTTGCCCAAAGGAAATCTACAGTAGAAAAAAAGCATAATTTATTCTTCCAATTATATCTAAGCTTAGCTCTAGCACCTAATCCTAGAACTGAAGTAGATTCTTTTTCAAGCAAATAAACACTTCGTGGTGATCCGGGAGGGCCGTCTAAATTATACGCTCTAGTCTCGTCAATATATGAGATGTGCCACCCTATCATTGGCCCAGATTCTAATTGTAAGCTCTTAGATAAATCAAAAACTCTGAGAAACCCTAACATCAGGTAATAAGATTCCCAGTCACCGTTAAAAACATCACCTGCTCCGGGAGTACTTCCTGAAAAATCATTTATAAAATTTTGATTATTGGTTTGATGCGTTGTAACTAAGGAGGATAAGCATAATCTGTACTTTTCAGTTATTCCAAAAGCAAGAGTAAATTCTCTATGAAAGCCTATACCTGCAAAACTATTACTGCTATTACTCGGATATTTATTTGCAAAAGCACCGAGAGGCTGGGCTACGCCAAAGTTAAAACTTATATAACTATTTTTTGGCTGTTCTACACCAAGGTAAATGCTTCCAATACGCTCCTCCGACTGTGCTAAGCCAGAAAGTGAATAAAGGCCAAAACATGAAACCAATAAAACTCTCAAAATAAAAATGTTGTGCATAAGAAATTCAGATTGTGTGATTTTTCATAGCTTTTGAGTTATATAATTAGTTCGTGAACCGTCTCAATATTTTGCATACGTAAAATAACCATACAATTATCATTGCAAATGATTATTCAAAAGTAGTACAAAAAACATTACATCCTTTTTCGGTTTTGGGCTTTTTTTCAGTCCAAAATCAAATAATGAGTTTAAGGACAATGCTGCATTTAATTTAAATAACATTTACTACACACAAAAAGAACTTTACGAAGAACACATTAAACTGTTAAAAGAAGAAATAGCCGAAATGCGTAAGGAGCGGCAGGAGCTAATCGCTTTATTGAGAAGGAAGTCTTGAAATCAATTACCTAGAGGTGTGGTGTTGCAGCATCTCGCCTCCTTTCTTTTTAATACTCCAGCTTATAATACGTAGTGTCCATCTCCTTAAGAAGAATCCTCTTTTTTCGATAGTATGGATTTGCACCGGATTTTGTGACAATATATTCTAACCGATTTCGAATAACAAATCACACCTCGTTCCCATACCCCCACGAATCGCGCTACTGCCACAACCCCTTCTCTCCGCTTCAAATTGATTTTTAACCCTATCAAACTAAATCGACATGAATTATGAACGATTCTGCCTTAGCTGTTAAAAAAAGTGTTTAAAAAAGGCTATTTTTTAGCAGGGTGCATCATTAAAAACGAACCCCCTTTCAGTATCTTTGTCCAAATTAAAGAAAAAAACTGATAATTAACCAATGAGCGATCAAAAAGAATACGGTGCCAGTAGCATCCAGATACTTGAAGGTTTAGAGGCCGTACGTAAACGCCCGGCCATGTACATCGGCGACGTGGGAGTCAAGGGTTTACACCACTTAGTTTATGAGGTGGTTGACAACTCTATCGACGAAGCAATGGCCGGATATTGCGATACGATTGAGGTATTTATCCACGAAAACAACTCCATTACCGTAAAAGATAATGGTCGGGGTATTCCGGTGGATATGCACGAAAAGGAAAAACGCTCGGCATTGGAAGTTGTACTAACCGTACTTCACGCCGGAGGTAAATTTGATAAAGACTCGTATAAGGTTTCCGGTGGACTTCACGGTGTGGGGGTAAGTTGTGTTAACGCACTTTCAACCGACCTGAAAGCGGTGGTATTCCGTAACGGCAAACAGTATCAGCAAGAGTTTAAAATTGGCGCACCTCAATATCCCGTAAAAGAAATTGGCGATACGGATATTCGTGGAACACACATTACCTTCAAACCCGACGGAAGTATTTTCCACGAAACCGAATATCAATTTGGCATTCTTGAAGCCAGACTTCGTGAATTGGCCTTCCTAAATAAAGGTATCAAAATTTCCTTGACGGATGAGCGTGAAAAAGATGAAGAGGGTAATTTCCGTCATTCTGAGTTCTTCTCAGAAAAAGGATTGATTGAATTTGTTGAGTTTGTTGATGAATCGCGCGAAAAAATTATTCCTGGAGTCATTCACATGGAAGGCGAGCGCGCCGGCATTCCCGTGGAAGTAGCCATGCACTACAACACCACCTATAGCGAAAATATTTTTTCCTACGTAAACAATATCAACACCCACGAAGGTGGTACGCACCTAGCTGGTTTCCGCAGGGCGCTAACACGTACTTTGAAAAAATACGCCGACGAAAGCGGACTTTTAGCCAAGGAAAAAGTAGAAGTTGCCGGCGATGACTTCCGTGAAGGTCTCACCGCCGTTATTTCGGTGAAGGTGATGGAGCCTCAGTTTGAAGGACAAACCAAAACCAAACTAGGAAACAACGAAGTCTCTGGAGCTGTAGATCAACTGGTAGGCGAAATGCTCACCAACTTCTTGGAAGAAAACCCTAACGACGCCAAAACCATCGTACAAAAAGTTATCCTTGCAGCCAAGGCTCGTGTGGCTGCTCGTAAGGCTCGCGAAATGGTGCAGCGCAAGAATGTAATGAGTGGGGCCGGACTTCCCGGAAAGCTATCTGACTGTTCGGAAACCGATCCTGCCATCTGCGAAATATTCCTCGTAGAGGGTGACTCGGCGGGTGGTACGGCCAAGCAAGGTCGCGATCGTGCCTTCCAAGCTATCCTTCCTCTGCGCGGTAAAATTCTCAACGTGGAAAAAGCCATGTCGTACAAGGTTTTTGAAAACGAAGAAATCCGCAACATCTACACCGCCCTAGGAGTTAGTGTAGGAACCGAAGAAGATGCCAAAGCCTTAAACACCGCTAAGCTACGTTACCACAAAATCGTTATTATGTGTGACGCGGATGTGGATGGGTCGCATATCGCCACCCTGATTCTCACTTTCTTCTTCCGATACATGAAGGAGCTCATTGAAAAAGGCTATATATACATTGCAGCTCCGCCATTGTACCTATTGAAAAAGGGCGCAAAACAGCAGTACGCCTGGAATGAACAACAGAGGGAAATGATTGCCCGCGAATTGGGTGGCGAAAGTGAGTCTGGCGTGAATGTTCAGCGCTATAAAGGTCTCGGTGAGATGAACGCAGAGCAGCTTTGGGACACCACCATGAACCCATCAAACCGCACCTTACGTCGCGTAACCATCGATAGTGCAGCCGAAGCCGATCGTACTTTCTCCATGCTCATGGGCGACGATGTACCTCCTCGTCGTGAGTTTATCGAGAAAAACGCAAAGTATGCTAAGATTGATGCTTAATATCAATAACCAATAAATTCGATTTGTGTAGCCCATAGCCGTTAAAGCTGTGGGCTATATTTTTTCCATCATGGAGGCTAACTCCTCCGCCCTACTTTCCCGCACTCGTACTCTCACCAAAACATCATGCGTCAATTCTTGATGAATAACCTCCGCATCATACTGCGGTAAAAGCTGCATGAGACGATTGTAGGCTGGGTAACTCAGTCGGTAGTTTTGTACAACAGAAGGAAAAACAGAAGTCTTCTTCGCATTATCCAAAGCCATGGAAGCCGCAGCTTCATACGCGCCGATAAGTCCTGAAACACCCAGTTTTGTTCCACCAAAATAACGAAGCACAACCACCGCAGAGCGGAAGAGTTCGCGCGATTGGATTTGTCGTAGAATGGGTGTACCTGCACTGTGCTTCGGTTCTCCATCATCATTAGCTCGCCAATCATTTTCACTGAGGCGGTACGCATAACAAAAATGTCGCGCTTTGGGATGACTCGACTTTAAAGTGGAAATAAATTCTTCCAAATCCTCCAAGCTATCCATGGGAATAGCAAAGCCTAAAAACTTTGAGCCTTTTTCACGATAATCGCCTTCACCCATTTTGGTAATAATCTGGTAAAGGTCTTCATTCATGGTTTACTTTTTTCGCATTTTTCGGGAGGTATGGCCAAAAATAATCTGTAGCAGCTTTAACCTAAAAACCAAACCTAAAGAGCAGAAAAAAGAATGGCTATATCCTCAATCAATTGCTCCATCTCTTCCGAATCAGTCCCATCATAATACCCCCTAATTCGACCATTATGGTCAATAAGTGCGATATTTTCGGTATGGATAAAATCGTGGCCATCAACAGCCGGATAGTCATTATCGGGATCGGGTGCTACAAAATAAGACCGTCTGGCTAAGCGATAAATTTCGTCTTTATCGCCCGTAAGCAAACGCCAATTTAACGCGTCAATATCGTGATCGATGGCATATTGAGCTAGGGTTTCTACATCATCGACCTCAGGCATTACCGTGTGAGAAAGAATCATTAATCTGGTATCTCCCGAAAATGCTTGCTGAACTTTCAACAATTCTTGGTTCATGATTCGGCAAATACTGGGACAGGTAGTAAAGAAAAACTCCACCACACGAACTTTACCGCTCACCAGATTAGAATCTACCTCTTGACCCAGATGATCAGTAAGACTAAAGTCCGTTACCCGATGCCCTCTTCCTACTCGCTGCAAATCTTGATCTACTAAGACCGAATTTACCTGTGAAGGATTAATGATAGGCAACACGCGCTCTGGCTCAGAACCCTTTAAGGCAAAGAAAAAAAGTGCCACCAAAATTGCGAAGGTGGCACCAAAAACCAACAGATTTAGTTTTTTTATTTTAAACATCCTTTGTTAAACCATCCTCAACAATTACCCATGAATCATCTTCAATAAGTGATTGAGCTTGTTTATACTTCATCTGCTTGCGCTCTCCAGTGGTAAGGTTTTGCACGTTGACGAGATCGTTTCTACCGTACTTTTTCTCCTTCACCACGGGCTTTTGCGGGGGTGGCGGAGCAGTTTGATTGGCCTCTGCTCCTCCTCCAAATTCACCACTGCGGGAGGTCTGCAAATTTCTCTGCGGAGTTCGCTCTCTTCTTCCCTCTTGAACAGCACTCGCATCTTTAGTAGGCAAGTGAGCCTTAAACAAGAATGAAATCATTTCACGATTCACCTTGTCAATCATCTGCTTGAAGAGTTCAAAAGACTCAAACTTATAAATCAAAAGTGGATCCTTTTGTTCATACACCGCCCCGCGAACACTCTGGCGTAAATCGTCCATATCGCGAAGATGATTTTTCCAAGAATCATCGATCAATGCTAAAGTGAGTGCTTTTTCAAAATCGAGAATAAGCTGGCGGCCTTCGGTTTTCACTGCTTGCTCGAGGTTGGTAACAATTTGCATTGCCTTACGACCATCGGTAATGGGCACGGCAATGGTTTTAAAAGTCGCTTTTTGCTTATCGTACACATCCTTAATTACTGGAAATGCAATATCCGTAATGCGCTTATTTTTCTCGCGGTAATACGCAAAAGCCTTCTCATACAAAGTAGTAATCAGTTCTTGAGCACCGATTTTCTTGAAAGTTTCTTCATCTACCGGACTCTCAATGGAAAACACCGAAGCCAGTTCCAATTGAAAGCTTTCAAAGTCACGAGTGTCGATATATTGATTCACAACAGATTCTGCCGTATCGTAGATGGCGTTCATAATATCAACCGCTAGACGCTCACCGTAAAGAGCCGCTCTACGTCGCTTGTAAATAACCTCACGCTGAGCGTTCATAACGTCGTCGTACTCCAAGAGGTGCTTGCGCGTTCCGAAGTTGTTTTCCTCCACCTTCTTCTGTGCACGCTCGATGGATTTTGACACCATGCTATGCTGAATCACTTCGCCCTCTTTATGTCCGAGGCGATCCATGATTTTCGCGATGCGCTCCGATCCGAATAAACGCATCAAATCGTCTTCCAAGGAAACAAAAAACTGTGAACTTCCCGGGTCTCCCTGACGTCCGGCTCGACCACGCAACTGTCTATCAACCCGACGACTATCGTGTCGTTCTGTTCCGATAATAGCCAAACCACCGGCGGATTTTGCTTCGGGGCTCAACTTGATATCCGTACCCCTACCTGCCATGTTGGTGGCAATGGTTACGCTGCCCGACTTTCCCGCTTCGGCAACAATTTCTGCTTCTTTTTGGTGCAATTTGGCGTTAAGCACATTGTGCTTGATCTTCCGTAATTTTAATGATCTACTTAAAAGTTCGGAAATCTCTACCGAAGTTGTACCCACGAGCACGGGGCGACCTGCGGAAGTAAGACCTTCAATCTCTTCGATAACGGCGTTGAATTTTTCTCTACGCGTTTTGTACACCAAATCATCTTTATCGTCACGAGCAATAGGACGGTTGGTTGGAATGGCAACCACATCGAGTTTGTAGATGTCCCAAAATTCACCTGCTTCGGTTTCCGCCGTACCGGTCATACCCGCGAGTTTATGGTACATACGGAAGTAGTTCTGTAAGGTAATGGTAGCGTAGGTTTGGGTTGCCGCCTCAATCTTTACATTTTCCTTGGCTTCGAGTGCCTGATGGAGTCCGTCGGAATAACGACGTCCTTCCATGATACGTCCGGTTTGCTCATCTACAATCTTCACCTTGTTGTCCATCACCACGTACTCCACATCTTTTTCGAAGAGTGCGTATGCTTTGATAAGCTGGTTCATGGAGTGAATGCGTTCACTTTTTACGGTGAAATTATGTAGGATTTCGTCTTTTCTGCGAATTTTATCTTCCTTGCTGAGTTCTTCCTGCTCAAGTTCAGAAAGGGCTGCGGTAATATCGGGCATTAAGAAGAAATCACGCTCCGTATCACCCGAAATCAAGTCGATACCTTTATCGGTAAGATCAATTTGGTTGTTTTTCTCATCAATAACAAAATACAGCTCGTCGTCGATAATGTGCATGTTCTTCGACTGCTCCTGCATGTAGAAGTTTTCCGTTTTCTGTAGAACGGTTCGAATTCCTTCTTGACTTAGAAACTTGATAAGCGCCTTGGTCTTTGGTAATCCGCGGTGAGCGCGCAGGAGTTGCTTACCTCCTTCCGTGGTATCCCCGCTAGCGATGAGTTTTTTTGCGTCGTTAAGCGCTTGTTGCACCAGTTGCTTTTGGGCAGTTACTAATTTGGCTACGTGCGGCTTTAGCTCGTTGAATTCGTGTAAGTCACCTTTGGGAGTTGGTCCGGAGATAATAAGCGGTGTACGAGCGTCATCAATAAGTACGGAGTCAACCTCATCCACAATAGCAAAGTGATGCTTACGCTGAACAAGCTCTTCGGGCGAGCGCGACATATTATCGCGTAGGTAGTCGAAGCCGAATTCGTTATTTGTTCCAAAGGTAACATCCGAATTGTAGGCCTTAATGCGTTCGGGAGAGTGCGGCTGATGCTTGTCGATGCAATCTACACTCAAACCGTGAAATTCGTACAATGGCCCCATCCACTCGGAGTCACGCTTGGCTAGGTAGTCGTTTACCGTAACCAGATGCACTCCTCTTCCGGTGAGTGCGTTGAGATAAACGGGAAGGGTTGCTACGAGGGTCTTACCTTCACCCGTTTGCATCTCGGCAATTTTTCCTTGATGCAGAGCTACACCACCGATGAGCTGTACATCGTAATGAATCATTTCCCACTTCGTAGGATTTCCGGCCACCATCCAGGTGGTATCCCAAATGGCTTTATCGCCTTTTATATGCACATGCCCCTTTTCAGAAGCCAAACGTATATCAAACTCCGAGGCTTGAACTTCAATTTGCTGGTTTTCTGTAAAACGGCGTGCGGTTTCCTTAACAACGGAGAAAGCTTCGGGGAGGATGTTGAGAAGCGTTTTTTCAATTACATCGAGGGCTTCTTTCTCAATTTTTTCAATCTCCTCGAAGAGATTTTCTTTAAGCTCAATATCTTCGGTTTCGTCTAACTGCGCTCGTATTTCGGCAACTCGATCGGTATAGGTTTTTGAATCCTCAGCTATTTGCTTTTTAAATTCTAGGGTTTTCGCTCGAAGCTCGTCATTGCTCAGCGCTTTAATTGAAGGCTCTACGGCCAAAATCTTCTTAACGAAGGGGTCTATTTCCTTTAAATCTCTGCTCGATTTTGTTCCAAAAATTTTACCTAGTAACTCAGTTATCATGCGTATTGTTATGTAGAGAATGTTGATTCAATTTGAACGCACAAAAGTAAAGAACAATAAGGATAAACCAATTATCAAATAATGGTTATGATTTTCGCGATTTGAGTGGCAGAAAAGCTTGCTACCTCATTAAAACAAACCGTGAATTTTAGAATCAATTTTGGAAATAATTTCGCCTAAATCCTCTTGATTATCGGCAAAATTATTATGATCAACATCTACGATAAGCAAATTACCTTTATCGTAGTTTGTAATCCATGCTTCGTAGCGTTCGTTAAGACGATTGAGGTAATCCAAGCGAATATTCGTTTCGTATTCCCTACCACGCTTTTGAATCTGATTTACCAAGGTTGGGATACTGGCGCGTAAATAAATGAGTAAATCCGGAGCCATGATAAATTGCTCCATCAATGAGAACAATGACATGTAGTTATCAAAATCACGAGTAGGCATTAATCCCATTGCATGTAGGTTGGGTGCGAAAATATGCGCGTCTTCATAAATAGTGCGATCCTGAATTACCGTTTTGTTTTTTTCGCGGATTTCGATGATTTGTCTAAAACGACTATTTAAAAAATACACTTGAAGATTGAACGACCAGCGCTGCATTTCGTTATAAAAGTCATCGAGGTAGGGGTTGTCGTCAACCGATTCATATTCTGCTTTCCATTTATAATGGCGTGACAGAAGGCTAGTTAAAGTTGTCTTCCCCGACCCGATGTTACCCGCTACTGCTATATGCATTTTAATGTGTATATTTGAAAACTTTTTTATCACTTTTAGTGAGGGTAAAAGTAAGTATGATTTGTAAACCGTGAAAGAATGAAAAAAGGATTTTTACTCCCCCTGGCCTTTATCCTTGCTGCATCGGCCCCAGCAATCTCCCAAAGTGTTTCTCCAGAACAAATGAAGACGGTGTTAATTGACGAAAGAAAACTGGAAATTGATCTACAGTTATCGTCTTTTCATCAAAATCTAGAAGAAGATATTTGGTATTCGTACTGGCAACAACTCATTGCTGGTGTACCTATTCATAACGCGGTATCAACCGCAGTTTTCGACAATAATTTACGCTTGCGTCATTTTGCCAACCGTTTTATCGAAGTGCCCAAAGGCCTAAACCATCCCAAGGCTAAATCGCCCGAACAAGTTTTGGAAGCCGCCATGGAGTCGGTTTCGTGGGGTGAAAATTCGATGAGAATGACATCTTCTTCGAGAAGAGGCGACACACTTGTAATTGGCATGACAGGCGCCTACGAGTTGGATTTTCAAGTGGAAATATTCCCGGTGTTTGTTTGGGATGAAAGCCAACTGATTCCCGCTTGGAATGTGAGTTTGCCTCCATCATCTACCGCAGACTGGTGGCAGGTAAGACTAAAAGACAGCGACTTGAGTTTCATCGAGAAAAACAATTGGACTGTTACCTGTAACCACAATCATCACGGACATACTGAGCCGCATTACAACTGGGAGCACTGGTTGGAGCAGGCGCAAGATATTGAAAGTGCCGATGAAAATGGAGCCGAAAACACTACCGGATACTACGTTTTTCGTTTTCCGGTTGAATCACCGAATCACGGCACACAATCTTGGGCGGTAGAGCCTTGGGACAGCTTGGCCTCTCCTCTAGGTTGGCATTCACTCAACCCCAGCATTCCGGTGCAATTCACCTTTACACGAGGAAATAACGTGTACGCCTACGAAGACAGAAATGCTTCAAATACTCCAGGATATTCTCCGGATGGTGGAGGCAACCTCCTTTTTGACCATACATTCGACCGTACAAAAAGCATTGTCCCCAACCAAGACATTAATATCACTCAGCTTTTTTACGCCAATAATAAAGCGCATGACCTTTTTTATCAGTTTGGCTTTACCGAAGCAGCGGGTAATTTTCAACAAAATAACCTTAACCGTGGAGGCTCTCCAAACGACGCCGTAATTGCCGAAGCTATGGATGGCGGCGGACAAAACAATGCCAACTTCTTGACTCCTCCTGACGGCACGCGCGGGAGAATGCAGATGTACCCATGGTCGCAGTCGGTAAACACTGAATTTCTCCATATTCGTTACCCAAGTTCAGCCGCTGGTTCATACAATGCCGTAGAAGCAGCTTTTGGCCCGAGAGCTGAAGACTCCATTGTGCAAGGTCATTTCATTTTACTTAATGACAGCAGTGCTAACCCAACTCAAGGCTGTGTACCCATAACCCAAGATCTTTCCGGCAAAATCGTACTTATTGATCGTGGAGGCTGCCCCTTTGTTGAAAAAGTATTAAACGCACAAAATGCCGGCGCCTCGGGTGTGGTTGTGGCAAACAATCAAGCTGGAAACGCCTTCGCGATGGGTGGAACCCCCACAAGCCCTATCACTATTCCATCGGTGATGATCACTCAAGGACTTGGAACAAGTATTAGAAACACCATTCAAAACGATAGTGTAGTAGGAGAGATTAGTGACACTTTAGGATCGCTGTTTTTTGATAGCTCATTAGATAACGGCGTTGTACTTCACGAATACGGACACGGAGTATCTATTCGTTTGACTGGCGGAAGATTTATCTCCAATTGTTTGAGTAATCAAGAGCAAGCCGGTGAAGGATGGAGCGACTTCTTTGGCTTAGCGTTTTTAACCGATCCCAGCCTACATCAAGCTGGTACGCGTAGAGGAATTGGAACATTCCTTATTGACCAACCCGTTACCGGAACCGGAATACGCGTTCAGCCTTACAGCAATAGTTTAGCACAAAACAGTCTCACCTACAACAACATCCGCACGCTTAGCATTCCTCACGGAGTAGGAACTGTTTGGGCCGCCATGATTTGGGATATGTATTGGGCATTGGTAGATAAACACGGTTTCAATACCAACATGTACGAACTCACCGGAGGGAATAATATCGCGATGAAGTTAGTGATTGAAGGACTCAAGCTTCAACCTTGCTCTCCAGGTTTTGTAGATAGTAGAGATGCGATTTTAGCCGCCGATTCTATCTTATACAATGGAGAAAATCAGTGTTTAATCTGGGAGGTATTCGCACGAAGAGGTCTGGGCTTCTCTGCCGATCAAGGATCGCCTGCCTCACGAGCAGATGGAACACAAGCCTTTGATACACCTGAATATTGCGAGCCCGGATTTAACGTACATCGCTTTGATGAAGATGGGGTTTTACCGAAGGTTTTCCCTAATCCTAATAATGGGGTATTTAGCGTTGACTTTGCTCTTTGGGAAGGAAGTATGGACATGTATCTTTCTACTTTGGATGGACGTAAAGTGAAATCATGGGACTTCAATCTTCTCCCAAATAGCATTGTAGATGTAGATGCTAGAGATTTACCCGCAGGGATGTACATCTTGCACATCAACGGTGCAAACGGAAAACACGTTCAAGAAAAATTGATCATCAGGTAAGTTAGGCTTATGTAGATTGCAAAAGATGATTTAATATTCAATACCCATGAACAGGATTTTTGCCTCGATGACCTTGGTTTTTATCACCCTACTGTCATCGGGGCAAAATTTTGATTTTTTGGAAATTGCTCAGGAAGCCGAACTTAAAAGCAAGCGTCCATTATGGCGCAAATCCGCTGGAGTTTTTCTACGTGAAAAAAGCAAGTTCGATATCATCCATCACCGAATAGAAATGGATATTACGCTTCCCTTCGGTTTTATTCAGGGGAGAGTGAAAACCAGTTTTGCCGCACTCGATACCATCGACCGAATTGCGTTTGACCTCGATATCAATATGCAAATAGATTCCGTGTGGATGGCGGCAACCGGACAAACATGCACGGTAACTCAGGCACAAAAAGATTTTTTAATTGAACTACCCAATCAGTACCAAATCGGTGAGATAGACTCCGTATGGGTAGCCTATTCCGGCCGCCCAAGAGCGAATGCAGGCCTTGGATTTGGAGGAGGTTTTGTTTGGACAATATTTCGCGGATTCCCAATGCTATGGACACTTTCACAACCCTACGCTAGTCCGCTTTGGTGGCCCGGAAAATCGGATTTACAAGATAAAATCGACTCACTCGATATGGTGCTGCGTATTCCTGAAGACATGAAAAGCGCCGCTCCCGGAATTTTAATCGCAGATTCAGCACTGGGTAATGGAATGCGACTGCAGCACTGGAAACACCGCTATCCTATTGTAAATTATCTGGTTTCCATCACAGTTAGCAATTTCATCGAGCTTCAGGATTCTGTCCTTCTAAGCAATGGCCACTATCTTCCTCTCGTGAATTACGAAAGTCCTGATCTGGTAGGCGATTCCACTCTTTGGGACGAAACAAAGCCGGTGATGCAGTATTTCGATAGTTTATTTGGCACTTATCCATTTGCCACAGAAAAATATGGGCATGCTCGATTTTCAAGAGGTGGAGGAATGGAGCACCAAACGATGAGTAGTATGGGCTCAAACAATGTGGATCTTATTGCACACGAATTGGCTCATCAGTGGTTTGGGAACCTTGTTACTTGCGCATCTTGGCAAGACCTCTGGCTCAATGAGGGCTTTGCGAGTTATTTAACAGGTCTCTACAGACATATTGCTTTTGGCGATGAAGCTTGGCTTTCATTTAAATGTAATCAAAAAGAGGCAGTGATTAGTGTTCCTAGAGGTCAGGTGTTCGCCACAGCTGAGGACACTGCCCTCATACAAAATCTTTTCGACCTTCGACTTAGGTATGTAAAGGCTTCACACGTAATTCATCAATTGCGAATGCGCATGGGGGATGAGTCGTTTTTCACAGGAGTTCGGCATTATCTGCAAAAACACGCCTATGGTTTTGCTTCAACAACTGATTTCCAGCAAGCAATGGAAGAATCATCGGGAATGGACTTAAAGCTATTCTTCGATCATTGGATTTACGGCGACGCTCACCCTACCTTCAATTTATTCTGGCATCAAGATGAATACCATGAGCTACAGATTGAACTCATTCAGAATACCGAAAGCGAACAAGTCGAAACCTTTCACCTACCCCTACCCGTTCGCTTAGTAGGAGTGAATAATGAAATACTAGACACCATAATATCTGTAACTGAATCCAATCAGCTTTTACAATGGGAGATCAGCTTTAAAATAAAGGAAATCATCATCGATCCGGAATGTAATTGGCTCACTGGCCCTAACTGGGTAGAGAAAGCTTCAAACAAACTCTGGACATCTAATTCACTTAGGATATACCCCAACCCTTCAACTGGAAAAGTTGGAATTAGTTATTTTAACCAAGAAAACAGAAAGGCTCAGCTTATAATCACCGACCTCAAAGGCAGAATTCATTTTGATAAAACATTAGAAAACAATGAAGAAGGAGTTATTGAACTGTATTTCCCTAAATCAGGAGTATATATACTTCAATGGATAAGCGAGGCTGGAATTCGCACCGAAAGAATCATCATCAACAAAATTGACTGAGTTAGATTTAAGAATTATCATAAATCCAAGTCAATTGCATAAAAATAATAGTTGGTATTCGTTGTTTGTTATTAGTTTCGCAGCCTGAACCCAAGCTTGGTTAACCAAGCTTTAAAAACCCCCACTGAATATGCGCAATCGGTATTTCGACCTTATAGATCAAACTTTTGATTGGCCTCAACAAGAATTTAACTTGGAGGAAAATGAGCTATTATGGAACGACATCAACTTGATGGACGTGATAAAGCAGTATGGCACTCCATTAAAGTTGACGTATCTACCAAAGATATCCGAACAGATCCAGAAAGCTAAAACCATGTTCAATGTGGCAATGGCTAAGGTGGGATACAAGGGCAAGTACAACTACTGCTACTGCACCAAAAGCTCACACTTTCATTTTGTTTTGGAGGAAGCATTGAAAAATGATATTCACATCGAAACTAGCTCGGCTTTTGATATTAATATCGTTGAAACACTCGCAGAAGAAGGTAAAATCAGTCCTAAGAATTACATTGTCTGTAATGGATACAAGCGCCCGCAGTACATTGAAAACATTGTTCGTCTGATCAACAACGGTTTTGTCAATACCATTCCGGTGATCGACAATAAAAACGAACTTCATAAATACGAGGGCTTGGTTGATCAGCCTATAAAAATTGGGATCCGTATAGCTTCCGAGGAAGAACCAAAATTTGAATTCTACACCAGTAGATTAGGGATTGGATATAAGGACATCGTTCCTTACTACTTAAAAAACATTCAGAACAACCCGGCCTTTGAGCTGAAAATGCTGCACTTCTTTATCAATACGGGCATCAACGACAACGCGTATTATTGGAGTGAATTGCTCAAGTGCGTCAATGTATACGTTGAGCTTAAAAAGATTTGTCCAAGTCTGGATTCATTGAATATTGGAGGCGGGTTTCCCATTAAAAATTCGTTGAAGTTTGAATACGACTACGATTATATGGCGGAAGAAATCATTGCACAAATCAAAAGCACTTGTAATGCCGCGGGAATAAGAGAGCCAAATATTTTTACCGAATTCGGCTCGTTTACAGTTGGAGAAAGTGGGGCAACCCTATTTTCCATTATTGGTCAGAAAAAACAAAACGACCGAGAAGCTTGGAACATGATTGATGGAAGTTTTATGACCACCCTTCCCGATAGCTGGGCAATCAATAAGCGTTTTATTATGCTGGCGATCAACAACTGGGAAAAAGAATACGAGCGCGTTCTTTTGGGTGGCCTCACTTGCGACAGTGATGACTACTACAATAGTGAGCAGCATGCTAACGCCATTTACCTTCCAAAACACGATTCTGATGACATACAGTACATCGGCTTTTTCCATACGGGTGCTTATCAAGAGAGTGTGGGCGGTTATGGTGGCATTCAGCACTGCCTCACACCTGCCCCTAAGCACGTAGTAATTGAGCGCGATGAAGATGGCGAAATTCGCACCCGACTTTTTGCCAAAGAGCAGAGCTACAAAAGCATGTTGAAAATTTTAGGATACATGTAAAATGTTTCTTCACCATCCAATAAAAATCCACAAAAACAAAAAAATATGAGTAATAAAGGACCTATTTCGCAGTTCATCGAACATCACTATCGTCATTTCAACGCCGCGGCCTTAATGGATGCGGCCAAAGGCTACGAAACCCATCTTCTCGAAGGAGGAAAAATGATGGTTACACTTGCCGGAGCGATGAGTACCGCCGAGTTGGGCTTGAGCTTAGCCGAGATGATTCGTCAAGACAAAGTGCATTTTATCAGTTGTACAGGAGCAAACCTTGAAGAAGATCTTATGAATTTGGTAGCGCATAACAGCTACAAGCGCGTACCGAATTACCGCGACTTATCGCCTCAAGACGAATGGGACTTGCTCGAAAACGGCTTCAACCGCGTTACCGATACGTGCATTCCTGAGGAAGAGGCATTTCGTCGTTTACAAAAGCACATTTTTGAACTTTGGAAAGACGCCGATAGCAAAGGCGAACGCTATTTCCCCCATCAGTACATGTATAAAATGTTGTTGAGCGGTGTACTTGAGCAATATTACGAAATAGACCCTAAAAATTCTTGGATGATTGCCGCAGCGGAGAAAAACTTACCTATTGTTGTTCCCGGCTGGGAAGACAGTACAATGGGAAATATTTTTGCATCCTACGTAATCAAGAACGAGCTTAAGGCTTCAACCATGAAGTCGGGAATTGAATATATGACTTACTTGGCCGATTGGTACGTGAAGAATTGCGACGGAAAAGGAGTAGGATTTTTCCAAATTGGAGGAGGTATTGCGGGCGATTTTCCTATTTGTGTGGTGCCAATGCTCTACCAAGATATGGAAATGACTAACATTCCCTTCTGGAGTTATTTCTGCCAAATTAGCGACAGTACAACAAGTTACGGTTCATATTCAGGTGCTGTTCCCAATGAAAAAATCACTTGGGGAAAACTTGACATAAAAACACCTAAATTTATTGTAGAGTCTGACGCAACTATTGTTGCCCCGCTTATTTTTGCGTGGATATTAGACCAATAAGCAATGGAAAAAAAACGTGTAATTGTCGATTACAAAAACATTACGGAAGAAGTACTCCGTAGATTCACTGATGCCTTTCCTCGCGGCTACGACGAGGACGACATCATTCGCTTCAAAAATGCTAAAGGAGAATGGGTAAACGCCATTCCTCTAGAAACGGAAGACACGAAGTACCTAATTAAGGTAGGGGTAGAAATGGATCGCCGTGTAGAAGCATTCTTAGACGACGACGATGAGGATAACTCTGACAGCGCGATAGATGACGAAGTAGATTTAGATGAAGAGGAGTTGAAAGACGAAGACTAGTCTGCTAAAAAAAGATAACCGCGGAAGCTACTCCCCTACTTCCGCGGTTGTTATTCAAACTAAAACACAGAATGAAAAACTAAAACACAGTGCGAATATACAGCAATGTTGTTTCATTCACAAACTTTTTTGAAACTGTTTTGTAAAAAACCTTATTTTTTTTGTTAACGCACTGATTTGTGATTTAACGAAGGGGTTTTCAAAGTAAATTTCGTATTGGACAGACTCTCATATTTCTAACCACGAAAGGCACGAAAGACACGAAAATGTTGCAGCGCACAAGTTGAACTTTATAGGAAGCAATAAAACACAATCCATTTTTCGTGCTTTTCGTGTTGTTCGTGTTGTTCGTGGTTCAAAAAAAGCAATAACAAAGTCTGCCACACACGTGTAAATGAGTCTAAAGTTTGCCGTTCCATCAGATCTCAGTCTTCTTCCTCAAAATCTTCTTGCTCTTCCTCCTCCGACTCCTCCTGAGCGTCTTGGCTTTCTTCAACAGCATCGCCTTCCTCAATCTCCCCATTTTGCTCATCTTCCGGTAAAGCAATCGAACTCCAAGTGTAATCAATCTCCCAGTTGGCCTTTATCTGCACATCTTGAGGGTTAACAATAATGTATTCCGGCTGCCGATTCTTAAATACATTCCCGGGATCCCAGCGTCCATTGCCATTTTTATCCAAAATAGCCTCCATGGTGTACTTCCCGGGAACAGCATGAGGAATTACAATTTCCGTCGTATCGGTGATTATCTGAGTCAAAATCTCTTTTCCCTCGGCAAACAAACGAAAAACCAAAGAGTCATTGCCAGGAGGCTCTACACGGAGACTCAGCTTTCCGTATTCATCCTTGGCTAAAATTTCGAACGACACATCCAAGGTGTCTTGATTGCTACTTTGATCGATATACTTGACCGCATTGGGGAGAATCTGAAGTACATACTGACCTTCTTTGGGACGAGGAAAATGAAAATCAGCCAAAACATAACGGATTATCTCCGCTGAATCTATTCGGGTAACCAATGTATCCTCCGCAGTTACGATTATTTTGTTGTGATCGATAGACGCAATAGGCATATTACTTCTTAAACGAAAATCACTACCCGGATGCCACGTACTTCCAATAAGTGCTGAGAGTCTTGGTGGATACTTCAAATTCTGCCGTGGCTTTAGCTTTATGGTATCTTGCTTCTCACCCAAGTCCAAAACCATTTTTATGCTATCCAAAGGCTCTTGAAACCATACATATACAGAATCCCGATTCAAGGAGTACACCGTTTGACCAAATCGATTCTCAGGATAAATAATTCGATAACGAAGTGTATCTACTGATTCATTGAAAACGAAACGAATTCCTTGCTTGTGCGCAAATCGCTGATCCATTTTCCGTATTTGCGGCCGAGGCTCGTAAGCCCGAAGAAGAAACATGTCTTCATCACCGGATGGATCAACGGGAAATGATAAAAAACCTACCTCCTCTAAATCAGGGTCGTATTTGAAATTGCCATTATCATCATTGAAAGCCAACAACCTGTATTTGCCGGCTTTTAGGTACCGTAAAACAAAACTACCATTTGCCTGACTCATGGCATAATAGTAGGGTTTCTCGGTAAAGAGCGCGGAGTCTCCTTGTGCCCCACCCCAAGGATATAGCCCCACAATCCAATCTTTGGGTTTATCACCGCTGACAACATTTTCAATTTTCCCACTCAAGGTTAAAGAATCGATATAATCACCAGTAGAAAATACGTAGATGTAATTTCGCTGAACATTTCCTTCGTTCAAGTCTTTTAAGCCATCACCAAACTGGAACAGATAGGTGGTTTGTTCGTAGAGAGTATCTTCCCATTCCACATCGACAATTCTGCCACGAATACTCCCCTTTACTTTTCCTTTGAGAGGTGGGGAAACTTGAATATCGTTAGATAGGTTACCCTGCTGCAAATACTCATCGAAGAAAAGCGTAAAGCCCGAAGCGGTGAAGTGTGTTTTTTCATTTGCAGGAACAGCAGTAACAACCACGGGGGCGGTGGTATCTCTCGGTCCACCTTCAATAAAGCCTACATTGGCACACCCACTATATAGAGCAGATGAAAGAATGAATAAAATAGGAATGCACCATAGGGGAAAGCGCAGAGAAGGTATCAATCTAGCGCCTAATGGTGAATTGTTGTCCATTTCCATTTGAAGGTATCAAAGGCGCAAAGATATAATAGGGCTAAGCGCTAGACTTAGCCCTATGAAATAAAAAATATTAGAATCGCTCCCAAGCTCTGGAGATGCGAGAGCCATCTTCGGTAAAAAAGCTCAATACGTACCTTCCAGAAGCGAGATTATTAGGAATGCTAATTTGGTTATTTCGTGGAACAACGTCTAAAACCTTACGTCCACTGATATCGTGAATCTCCACACGAACTACATTAATATTGGTGGTGAAAAACAGCTGATCTCTACCAGGATTAGGGTAAATAGAAAAGTCTTCAACCGCGTTTCTTGAAACTGAAAAATTCTCTACCAATAATGAATCAGCCTCACCGCAATTGGTTTCACTCAATGCCTCGGCGCGATATACACCATTTTGAGTAATAAACACCCAAGAAGAATCTGCGCCGGGAATAACATTTCCATTGATAAACCAACGGTAGGCAACCGCATCTGGAGAGGATGCTTCTACCCTATCCCAAACCTGACTGAGTGTAGGTGCGGTAACAGCAACCCCAGAATCTATAGTAACTGTGGTTTGCGTGGTGTTATTCTGACTATCGAAAACCGTTACGGTGTATTGTCCCGGACACAAATCCACATCGGAACCGCCGGTGATTGTGAAATTATACGGAGGGCCTTCGCCGCCAGTCGCTGTGGGAGTAATGGTTCCGTCACAAGCGCCCGGACAAGTTTCCGGAGTAATGTTGACAACTAAATTCAAAGGCGGTGCGGGAACGTCTTCACTTACAGTGGTATTAGAAGTTCGAACCTGATTATTGGCATTGCTACCATTACCAGAATTAAATGCCGCGTAGAAAGTTACATCACCTGTACCAGCTGGAGGAGCTACCCAATCCACCGTCCAAGTGCGAGCGTTATTTGTACCCATGTTGCCGCTGCTGGTATGCGTTGCCGCATTACCTCCGTTTACTACTTGAACTGCAGTGTTTGGCGCTAAGAAAGTACCCACCTTGGAATTCGATGCGTCTTCAGCCGTCACTTGAAATCCAAACCGAATATTAGTTGGATGTGAATTGGTTAAAGTTAAAGTATAGGTATTCCCTGGAACATAGCCCGAGGAAGGAATATTCGTGGTAATAGCGTTGGCCAAGTTTTGGGCTGGACCACCACCGTGACAAGACGTGCAGGTAAGTCCATTATCACCCGGAGATCCACTATACGAACCTGGTCTTCCAGAAGAATTAGCTGTATTAACTATCAGTATTACTGACAATGATACGAAAAAAGCGATGTAAGTGTAAATTTTGCGCATGTCAAATGATTTTAATGATTGTTAAACACAAAACTATTCATAAGGTTTGCATCAATCAAGCATTTTATGCCTTACGCCCTGTAAAAAAACAAGCAGTGGCGTGGGAATACGTGATTTCAGCCTTACCCAGTCTTTCTCAGTGGTAATGAGAGAAGAATGGCGTTTCATTTTCTCAACGATCTGATCAATATCCGATGCGGTAAAGTGATGATGATCCTTAAACTTTAAATGTGTAGGTTCAATCTTTTTTTGTAACAAATACGCAACCAGTGGCTGGGGATTCGCAATACCGGTAACCAATAAAGGACTATCTCCTATTTCACCCATTCCCTGCACACATTCAAGTTCATCGTAATCCAAGCAGGCAAAAGCAACAGGGGCTTTGGTATAAGCCGCAATTTCGTTTTTGATTTTATCTTTTTCTTGTGGCGATAAATTTTGTGGCGACTTAGTAACAACCACTTTGGAAGCGCGTTTTGCTCCCGTGCGCCATTCGCGTAAATTCCCCACCGGTAAAAAGAAATCACGGGTAAAGAGATTGTCGAAAGTGGTAAGTAATATATACTCATCGGCCTGTAATCTTCGGTGCTGATATGCATCATCAAGCACGACCATTTTCAGTTGAGGGTAAAGTTTGCAAAGTCTTCGTATTCCCTGCACACGATTCTCGCACACGGCGACAATGCTTTCCGGAAGTGCAAATTTGAGCATCAAAGGTTCGTCGCCCACATCTGCGGAAGAATGAGATTCTTCTACCAATATAAAACCTTTCGTCTTCCGCCCATATCCACGAGATAGTATGGCTATTTCATCGGGCTTGAGTGCTTGAATACGCGCATCATTTTCCCATAAAAATTTCACGAAAGGACTTTTGCCCGTTCCGCCAGCGCTAAGATTACCTACAACAATGGTTTTGACCTTGACTTTTCCTTTTCCCCTACTCCATAATATATCAAACCACCCATTTCGAATCAGGGTAATGATTCCGTACATTAGGGCGAAAGGAAGACCTAGCCATTTGAAAAACGAAAACAATGAGCTTTGTTTACCACTACTCACCGCCGGTAATAATGTTGGTATAGAGGAAGTCTGAAATTTCGTCAATCACTTCATCCATCAAAGGTTGAGGAACGCCCGAGGAGTTAACCCAAGGACGATGACCAGCACCATCAATACTCATAAGCTTGGATGGAATTTGGAGTGAACTGGCTCTAGAGACAACTCTTCCACCGCCACAAAGTCGTAAACGGGTAGTAGTAGGCGGGAAAGATTCAAACACTTTTCCACAGAAATAAGGGAAATTATCGTCTTGATTGCCATGGATAGAAATCACAGCCGGTCCACCAAACTCAATAAAACTAAGTGAATTTATGCCCCCAGCAAGATTAATCACCCCGTGTACTTTATTGCTAAAACCTAAATGTCCTCTCAAACCATGAAGCCCGCCTTCTGCCAAAAGAATTTGCGCAATATGCAGAGGCACTACTTGCTGATTATTCATAAAACCGGTATGTAAAGCCAAGGTTGCGCCCGCACCACTTCCACCAATCACGATTTTTGACGTGTCAATTCCGTAGGTATTATTTTCAGAAAAAGTTTTTCTCAAGAAACGAACTGCCGCTTTCATATCGTGGGCACCTCGAACAATAACTTCCAACATCTGGATGGAATCATTGAGCACCTGTATACCCGAACCTAGGCGATAATCAAGGTTAACTGTTACATATCCTCGCTTAGCAAAGCTTTCGCATAGTCTAAGCATCTCTTGTGAATTGCGCGCGCCATCAAAAAATGAACCTGAATGTGCAAAAAGGATTACCGGGCGCGAACGATTATTGTCATCAACCGGACGAAAGATGTCCATCGTTAAATCCCCATCAGCAGTGTAAGCAACATTGGTTCGGGTGGTTGAACTGAAAATTTCTTGTCGATAGCGATTGGGGTTTTGCGTATTCGTGCCTCCTCCATTTTTTTCATCATCATCATCTTTGGAACAAGAAGCCGAGAACGCAATAAATAAAGAAGCTAAAAATAATCTGCTTAAAAAGTGGATGGAATTGTTCATGTTTATTTTGATTAAAGTTTTATAGTAGGGGCGAAACACACCATTATATTTAAGTAGCTTGAAGTGAATTAAAGGGTGGGTTTAGCCGGAGATTACTGGTTTAAGTTTAGGTTTTTGATGTATTTGACCGACTTGTCAAAAGTAATTAAAAACTTTGTATCCTCATCAAAATCTTTACTTTGTTTTTGCTTGATTCGTGTAGTACATTTGCGAGTTTAGATGCTAAAAGAAATCCCACATGATAAACCTCACTCTCAGTGAATTGAGTCCGCAAGAGCGGCAAAAATACCTGCAAGCTGCCATTGGACCGAGACCAATAGCTTTAGCAAGCACTGTTGACCGCGATGGCAACCCCAATCTAAGTCCCTTCAGTTTCTTCAACGTTTTCAGCAGTAATCCGCCCATTTTGATTTTTTCACCGGCGCGAAGAGTTCGTAACAATACCACGAAGGATACCCTGCGCAATGTTGAAGCAACCGGCGAGGTAGTAATCAACGTCGTAAATTACGCCATTGTAGAGCAAACATCACTTTCGAGTACGGAATACGAAACCGGAGTAAACGAATTTATCAAGTCGGGCTTAACCATGCTCGACTCCGATATGGTAACTCCCCCAAGAGTAAAAGAGTCGCCCGTACAGATGGAATGCAAGGTAAACGAAATCATCGCCTTGGGTGACCAAGGAGGAGCTGGCAACCTGGTAATTTGCGAGATACTGAAAATGCACATCGACCCTGAAATCCTCGATGCCAATGGAAATATCGATCAATACAAAATAGACTTAGTTGCCAGATTGGGTGGAAATTGGTACGCCCGTGCTTCCGGCTCCGCTCTTTTTGAAGTTGAAAAGCCCTTAGCCACTAAAGGAATTGGCGTGGATGCTATTCCTCCCCGAATTCGCAATTCATACATTTTAAGCGGTGGCGACCTTGCCAAACTCGGGAATGTTGAGGCTGTACCTACCGAGGAGGAAGTTCGTGAAATTCTAAAACACCCTAAAGTTGAAGCGATTTTCAAACAAACCGAACACGGACTAGAAGCCCGTGAAGCTTTACACCATCTTGCCAAGGAATACCTCCTCGACGGAAAAGTGAAAAAAGCCTGGAAAGTTCTTTTGTGCGACAATATCGCAAAATAAATTTTGTTTTAATTTTCTTACATTATATATTTGCCAAAAAAATAAATCATGGAAATCACAGGAAGAATCAAAGAAATTTATCCCGAAAAACAAATCAGCGCTACCTTTCGCAAAAGAGAAGCGGTGATTACTACCTTAGAGCAATATCCTCAGCATATTCTCATTGAGTTTATCCAAGACAAAGTAGATTTACTTAACAACTATCAAGTAGGTCAAGAGGTTACTGTTTCTATTAATCTGCGTGGTCGTGAGTGGACTGCACCTGATGGTCAGGTAAAATATTTCAATTCCATTCACGGATGGCGTATTGAGGCCAATAGTGGTGGCGCTACGCAATCGGCGCCTCAACCAACTGCGGCGGCTACTACCCCTCCCGCTAATTTACCTCCACTAGATGCATTACCTAAAGACGATGGAGGCGATGATGATGATTTGCCATTCTAAGTAATGTCGGCCTCGCAGCACTTCGAGCGCGTTTTTCGCTACGTCATGCCCGGTCCTTTTGGTCTGGCCATTTTGCTTACTGCTCTTGCTGCAATTATTTCGCTGACCTACGGTAATTCGTTAGGAGATATAGGAGAACACTGGCAGAGGGGGTTTTGGGACGCTCCTCTGCTGGTGTTTACTTTTCAGATGGCCCTGATTCTCATTTTAGGGTATAGCATTGCCGTGAGTCCTTTGGCCGAAAAATACATTGAGCTTGGGTTAAAACGCATCCCGTCTCAATCCGTTGGAATTATCATTCTCAGTACCAGCAGCATGTTGCTCTGCTGGATCAATTGGGGATTGGGATTGGTTATTGACGCCATTATGGCGAAGAAACTCGCAGATAGTTTCTCCTCCCGAAATATTCGTTTTCACTTTCCTCTTTTGGGCGCCGCTGGATACTCCGGCATGATGACGTGGCACTCCGGCATTTCGGGCTCTGCTCCACTTAAAGCGGCGGAAGAAGGCCAACTCAAAGAAGTGGCTGGGCTTGCAAGTCTGCCCGATTTCCTTCCCGTATCCGAAACCATTTTCAGTACCAGTAATCTTGTTTCCTTCGGGATACTATTGGTACTCGTTCCCGTTTTTTTATTTTTCATATCGCGAAATACATCTTCCGATTATGCGGGCGCTTCAACCCCTATTGAAAAACATCCCAGAGAAAAACCTCAAGGAGCAGAACGCTTTGAATACAGTAAGTGGGTAGCAATCTTCTTGGGGCTAGCGTTACTTAGTGTGCACATTTACCCATTGTTTAGCGGCCTTTCATCTTTTGGACCGAATTACCTAAACGGGATATTTTTAGGCTTAGCAATCATTCTCCACGGAAGTATTGCCGATTTTTTCCGCAGTGTAAAAGCCGGAATGGATGGCGCGGCGGCAATTCTCATCCAGTTTCCCTTTTACTTTGGCATAATGGGCATGCTCAAATACGGCAACCTCATTTCCGAATTTACCGAGTGGTTTTTGGTTTTCGGAAACGAAACCACCATGCCTTTCCTAATAATGAGTAGCTCAGCAATAGTCAACTTCTTTGTACCGAGCGGCGGTGGACAGTGGGCGGTGCAGGGGCCTTTGATTATTTCCATTTGCGAAAGCAGTGGTTTAGCCCTAGAAAAAGGAATTATGGCAATGGCCTACGGTGACCAACTTACGAATATGCTTCAACCTTTTTGGGCACTGCCACTGTTATCTATCACCGGATTAAAGGCGTATCAAGTTTTACCATACACTACCATGCTCATGATCATTGGTGTGGTAGTGTATGCTTTAAGCCTATTTCTCACATAAAATTTTTGCATAAAAAAAGAAAAAATAGCCCCTATGGAATTTCACGGTTACTTAAATAAAATGGAGTCTGAAAGCACAGACCTTGTACAATACTACCTCAACTTAGGCAAAGATGTCATTCACGTAAATAAACTGATTGGGCAAAACATATCGCTGCTTTACAAACACAAAATCACCTGTCTATGCGGGAAAGAAGTAGATCGTGTGTTCCGACAAAACTTTTGCTTTGACTGCTTTCAAACACGTCCGGAGGCTGGAGAAGCCATATTTTTCCCCGAGAAAAGCAAGGCGCACTTAGACATTGAAGATCGGGATTTAGAATTTGAAAAACGCTACCAGCTGCAACCTCACGTGGTATATCTTGCAAACTCCGGCGGACTAAAAGTGGGCGTCACCCGCAAGAAAGCCCGTTTTCAGCGATGGATAGACCAAGGAGCCGTGGAAGCCATAGTGTTGGCCGAAACTACCAATAGATTTGAGGCTGGCCAGATAGAAGTCTTTCTAAAACAACATCTTTCAGACAAAACCGATTGGCGCGCTATGCTGCGAGAAGGCGATGCTGAGATTGATTTACAGGCAGAAAAACAGCGAATCAGCGGCTTACTAACCGATGAATTACAAAAATTTGTCAGCCCTGAAAATGAAAGCCTCAAAATTGCCTATCCCGTGGAGAAATACGCACCAAAAGTTACGAGCATTACTTTCAAAAAAACCGATGAAGTTTCGGGCGAACTTTCGGGTGTACGCGGACAGTATTTAATTTTTACTGATGGTCGTGTATTTAATGTTCGGAGCCATGAGGGACATCATGTTTCCTTAAGCTTCTAAATTTTTTCGCTTAAAAAACAGCAACAAGGTTCCTAGAAAAGCGGGTATGGCAACGTTAACCGCCCAAACCGCCGTGGTAGCCACAACAATACTTTCCGGATTAGCAACACTTCCCGATAAGATGAATACTCCGGCAGCACTCTTCACTATGGGGTCAATAACTTGTGCTGAGGGCAAAAAAGCGGCTACCGAATAATAGACCAAACTCAGAGCTAATATATTTACAGAGAAACTTAGTGTTGGGTCAAAAAACACCAACGCAAGGACAAACTGCGAGGGGTAAACCAAGAACTTGAGAGATCCATAGAATAGCCAAACAAGCTTTTTACCCGGTTTCATGGTTATTCGGGCTAAAGGAGAAAAATACTTTCTGCCCAAAACCACCAAACCCGAAATGAGTGGTACAATGCGCTCCATTTGGAAATAGATTAGTACCACAAAAACGGCGAGCACCAAAATACCCATAGCCTGCCAGTAGGAAATTTCCAGGAAGTTTCCAGACGTAACCAACCACAAAAGAGCAAGCGAGCCAATGATGTTACGGGAACTCATTTTTACGTAACGAAAAATGTAGGTGAGATACACCGCCTTGATTTGTTCCATAGGCGCTTTATACTGTCGCGCTTTCCCTCCAAACTCACCAACATTATAGGGCGTAATAAAACCCAATGTGATTGATCGAAGGTGGTGAAAGGCTGCCTTTCGCCATTCAACCTTCCTTGCAGCAACGCTTATTCGTCGCCAAAGCAAGACATCTAAAAGAAAATTTATCGTTGCCCCGAAAAAGAAAAGAAGTAGTATATAATAGTGCTCCCTGCTCCACCTAGCAGGAAAGGAAATGAGTTCTAAACGACGATTTGCCAGAGCATCAGCCAGAAAAACGATGGCTGCTGAGGCTACCAAAAACTTGATAACCAAAACCAGATACTTCCTGACTTTGGCACTAGGATAGTACCTCGCTATGACGTTTTTACTATCCACGAAGTTAAGTATCAATTACTCGATCACAATGTGGACAAACCTTTGAAGCTAAAGAAGCTTCAGGCTCATCATCATCTGAATCGTCTGTTATTTTTTCCAATTCGGTAGAAAATCCTGAAGCGAGGATACCGGCGGGAAGAGCAAAAATACCTATTCCCAGTATTGCGATAATTCCTCCAAAAAACTTCCCCCATGGCGTAATCGGCACAACATCACCGTAGCCAACCGTGGTAAGCGTAATAATGCCCCACCAGAAGGTTTCGGGCACACTACCAAAAACATCAGGCTGGTGTGGACCTTCTACATAATACATGAGGAATGAAATAAAAATGAGAATCGTTAAAGTAAAGAACACCGCAATGAGCAGCTCTTGTGACTTCGACTTGAAAACCCGCACCATAATTTGCAAAGCCTTGAAATAACGAACGAGTTTTAGTAAGCGGAAAAGCCGGAGGATGAGTAAAAATTTTACATTGAAATTCAAAAATGCTAAAAGATAAAAAGGCAGTATAGCAAAAAAATCGATTACCGCGAAGGGTGTGATGAGGTAGCGCAAACGGGGAAATCGATGTTTCTGCAAACTAGGATTCTCCGGCGCAACCCAAATACGCATAAAATATTCTATCGTAAAAAAGGCCATTGAGAAAAGTTCGATAATCCACAAACCCGTATAAACCACCCCGGGTAATTCAGGCACAGTTTCCACAATAAGTGCGGCAACGTTGATCAAGATCACCGCAGTAACAATCCCGTCCACAAAAAGCGAAAACCCCTTACTCGACGACCAAGGCTCTAAGTATAAAAACGCCTTTTGCCTAGCGGTCATTTTTACTTTGTTTTCGTTCGTTTCTGTTGTCATTTTGAAGTGTGAAATTTTGCGGTGTTATAAAAAAACCTTAGTGGAGACGTAGCGTGCTGCTAGAGACCTAGCGTGCTACGTCTTTACGTTAGTGGATTTGGCTTTGAAGACCTATTACCTTATCTAATTCCACCGCAAAGAGCAATCCCTTGCCTGGTTCTTCGAAGTTACAAACATCATTCACGGAATTGATAATTCGGTCGCAACATTGGCTACTCACCACGAAAAGGATCATTTCCACTTGATTTTCGATGGTCAATCCAAAAAAGGCTTTAGCTTCTTTGTGACCACTTCCCCTTGCTGGGATGATCACATCGCCGGTGGCTCCGGCTTCTCTGGCCGCTTCGATGACCTCGTCGGTATCTTCGGGCTTTACTAGGGCAACAATGAGTTTGTACATGATGAAAATTATTTGGTTTTTTTGATTCTTTCGATAAAAATGGCGTACATAAGCACCGAAATCATTGGGAACACATTTGCAAAAACAATTAATCCAAAACCATCAATAACCAAATTGCGGTTTGGTATCATAGCGGCTAGTCCCATACCTAAAGCGGCAACAATGGGGACGGTTACGGTTGAAGTAGTAACTCCACCCGAATCATAAGCCAAAGGTATAAGTTTTTTTGGAGCAAAAACACTTAAAATAATGACTATAATGTAGCCTGCTGAAATGTAGAAATAAAGTGGATGTCCCAAAACAATGCGCAGTGCACCGAGCATCAAACCAAATGAAACACCTGCGGCCACGATAAATCGCAATACGCCTTGCTTTATGGTGTATGAAGATGCCTTTTCAACCTTAATAGCAACAGCTAAAAGCGAAGGCTCAGCAATCGTGGCAGCATAGCCAATGGCTCCCGCAAATAAGTAAATCCAATAGTAATTCAAGTAATAAGAACTGCCGTTGAAGTAGCTTGAAATAAAATCTTCGGAAGCCAATTGATTGGCCATTTTCAAGCCAATGGGAAAAAGCGCAACCTCTAAACCGATTAAAAAGAACGCTAGCCCAAGGATGACCATCGCAAAGCCTAAAACTACTTTTTTAAGGTTAGGAATCGTTTTTTTTATTATAAAAATCTGAAAAACAGCAATCAGCGTAATGATTGGTGCAACATCAAAAATAGTGCTGATAAGTGTTGATGTGATAGTAAATTGATCTTCCATGCCTCCTTACATAAAAAATATTGCGTACAGCATAACCGCAATCATGGGCAGTATAGACGCTAAGGCGATTAAACCAAAACCATCTAATAACGGACTCCTATTTTTAATCACTTTTGCTAATCCTACACCTAAAGCCGTAACCAAGGGAACCGTAATGGTAGAGGTTGTAACTACACCCGCATCGTAGGCCAAACCTACAATTTCTTTAGGGGCAAACACGGTAACACCCATCACAAGAACATACCCACCAATAAAAATATAGTGAATAGGCCATCCTTTTAAAATTCGAAAAACTCCAATAACAATTGCCAAACCTACAGCCAATGCTACCGCCAATCGCACATGCAATGCAAAAGATGTTGTATAATCACTCTGGATAACCCCCTCTAATGCCATCACCTCAGAAGCTTCCTTTGCCACCGCAATCAAAGCCGGCTCCGCAATGCTGGTGGAAAAACCAAAGGCAAAGGCAAATACCAATAACCAAAACAAACTCCCCTTTTGCGAAAGTGAATACGCTAAATTTTCACCTATCGGAAATAATCCTAGCTCCAAGCCTTCTACAAAAAGCGTTAATCCAACAATTACGAAAGCCAAACCTATAAGCACATTCTGTAAATCTGGAAAAGGTTGACGAAGAACAATAACTTGAAAAAACACCACCACGCCAATGATAGGAACCAAATCAAGGGTGGAGCGCCAGAGCTTTTTTATGGAAAGTAAAATGAGTTTTTGAAAAAAAAGCAGGTATCCAGACATCCAATTATTGTTTATCGCACAAAAATAGAAACAAGATTGTTTAATTCCTATTGATATGATAAGTAATCTTGCAACCTAACTGTTTCTATTGCTAAATCCTCTTTTGTGTCACTACTTGAACTTACTTCCAAAGGTCTGTACTGTGCCCAAGCCGATGTTTATATCGACCCGTGGCGACCGGTGGAGCGTGCGCTGATTACCCATGCACACGCCGACCACTCGCGCTACGGACATCAGCATTATTTGGCGCATCATCATTCTGCTCCCATCATGCGGCACCGACTGGGAAAGATTGATGTTCAAGGCATAGAATACGCAGAGAAAATCAATATCAATGGAGTGTGTTTTTCGTTTCACCCGGCCGGACACATTCCCGGATCGGCACAAATTCGGGTAGAGCATAAAGGCGAGGTATGGGTAGCAAGTGGCGATTACAAATTAGAACCCGACGGAATTTCTGCGCCATTTGAATCCGTAAAATGCCATTGCTTTATCACTGAATCTACCTTTGGACTTCCGGCATTCAAATGGAAGCCTCAGAAAGAAATCTTCGATGAAGTGAACGCCTGGTGGCGCAAGAATGCCGAGCAGGGTAAGGCTTCTATTCTAACCGGATACTCGCTCGGAAAAGCGCAGCGACTTCTAGCAAATGTTGATGCGCGTATTGGCCCGATTTACACCCACGGTGCCATCGACGAAATCAATCAGCTCATGCTCCAGCACCAAATTGTTGACCTACCAGAAATGCACCGAGTGGTGGGACTTGAGAAAAAAGAAGATTATCGCGGCGCCCTGATAGTGGCTCCGCCTTCCGTGCAGGGTTCAGCTTGGTTGAAAAAGCTACAGCCCTATTCGTTGGCCATGGCCTCCGGATGGATGGCTCTTCGAGGTATTCGCAGACGCCGTGGAGCTGATAAGGGTTTTGTGATATCCGATCACGCCGATTGGGATGCATTAAATACCGCCATAAAAGAAAGTGCAGCCGAGCGTGTATTAGTCACGCACGGCTACACTGATATTTTTTCCCGTTGGCTACAAGAATTGGGCTACGACGCACAACCTTTGCAAACGGAATATGGAGATGAATCGTCGTCATAACATCCACCTCAAAGTAGTTGGCTGATCTAGAAAGCCAATTTATACGGCGCCTTGATCTACCATTGCATCCGCAACCTTAATAAATCCGGCAACATTGGCTCCGCGAACGTAATCCACGAATCCATCTTCACTTTTACCGTATTTCACACAAGCTGCGTGGATGTTTTTCATGATGGTTTGTAAGCGCTCATCAACTTCCTCGCGCGACCAGTTGAAGCGCAAAGAGTTTTGTGACATTTCCAATCCGCTGGTAGCAACACCACCGGCGTTACTTGCTTTTCCGGGAGCAAAAAGAACTTTCGCTTTGAGGAAAGCGCGAACGGCACCCGGGGTAGATGGCATATTAGCACCTTCAGCCACGGCAATAACACCATTTTTGATAAGCATTTCTGCATCCTGATCGTTGAGCTCGTTTTGAGTAGCGCAAGGCATGGCTACATCAACGGTAATTCCCCAAGGCGTTTTACCTTCGTGGAATTCACAACCAAATTTCTCTGCATACTCAGAAATTCTTCCTCTACGAACATTCTTCAAATCTTTGAGGTACTCAAGTTTTTCAGCGTTGAAACCTTCAGCATCATGAATGTATCCAGAAGAATCGGAAGCACTTACCACGGTTGCGCCAAATTCCATTGCCTTCTCAATAGCAAACTGGGCTACGTTACCCGAACCTGAAACGGCAACTTTCTTACCTTTGAGTGACTCCCCTTTCTCGCGAAGCATTTCCACGGTGAAATAAACCACACCATAACCTGTGGCTTCCGGACGGATTAATGAACCTCCCCAGTTGATTCCCTTACCGGTAAGTACTCCGGTAAATTCATCACGCAGTCTCTTATACTGACCAAACATGTAGCCAATTTCACGAGCTCCAACACCGATATCACCCGCAGGCACGTCGGTATTTGCGCCGATGTGCTTAGCAAGCTCAGTCATGAAACTCTGGCAAAAACGCATTACTTCACTATCGCTTTTTCCTTTAGGGTCAAAGTCGGCACCTCCTTTACCACCACCCATTGGCAAAGTGGTAAGAGCATTTTTGAAAATCTGCTCAAAGCCCAAAAATTTCAAAATCGAAAGGTTTACTGAAGGGTGAAAACGCAAACCGCCTTTGTATGGTCCGATAGCGGAGTTAAACTGCACTCGGTATCCGCGATTCACTTGAATTTTCCCGGAATCATCCACCCATGGCACACGGAAAATAAACACTCTTTCCGGCTCTACAATGCGCTCCAAAATATTGGCTTGCTTGTACTTGGGGGTTTCTTCTACGATAGGAAGAACAACCTCGATTACCTCTTCGGCGGCTTGAAGAAACTCGGGCTCATGGCCGTGGTGCTTCTTGAGCTCGCTCATGAACTGATCAATTTGAGCTTGGTATTTAGACATGCGAAATAGTTTTTTAATTTGCGGCAAATGTAATCTAATTTTAGCATTTGTAAGGAAATAGCGAAACTGTTTTTTGTTTTGATGTTTTTTTTGGCATTTTGTTTATGTTAACCCAGACTTTGCTCAACAATGCTTATATTTGAAAACTGATTTTCACAATTATTTTAAAAACTCCACTAAGTGATTTCTTAAGCTTCGGCTTAGTTTTTGACTTAACTATTTGAAAATAGAAAGATATGGAAACGAAATCGAAATTGCTAAGCCTTGCTATCTTCACCGCATTCTCCCTCACTCATACTCTATCCGCCCAAGTGGATATGCGAAATTTACCCATAACCCCGGAACAGGAGGTTGAGATTCTCGATAGCACTCGATTTGAAACAGCGTTAAACCCCGACATCCACACCGTTATTATTGAAGGTGGCTTTAGTGGCCGCATGACAATCAGAGGCGTTGAAGCCTTGGATGTTATTGAAGCTTTCCACCTTTTTGCGCCACACAGAGTTGACGAGCGCGCTGTGGGCCTACGTGAGATTACACTTGGAGCCTTAGACAATACCGGAGTTGGACTTCGAATGATTCAGGAAGATGGTGTATTGCGAATTCAACCGGGCAGTGAGCATTTCAAAAACCACCGATTCTCAATAAAGTTACCCAAAAATCTCAGCGTGCGTGTTCAAAGCGCAGGGCACGGCGGAAAAATTGAAATTGAAAACATGACCTCCGATATACGCATGGAGAGAATTCAATCAGCGGTGAGAATCATGAATCCGGAAGGAATCGTGGTGGTGGAAACCAAACAAAATATTGAGGTAGTATGCAATGAATCCCCAAAAGCTAAAATGAACCTCACTTCACACCTGGGGGTAATTGACATCGCAATGCCGAAAAATTCCAACATGCAAGTTGAAGTAGTTAATACCCGGCATATCCCGAGAATATTCAGCGACCTTCCCGTACAAATGACGCACACAGAGAAAGGACTTCAAACCTACCGTCTGAATGACCCAAATGTGGCTATCAAGCTCAATGCGCCTTATGGGAATATTTATCTACGTGAAGTGGAGCAATAAAATTTATATTCGGGCAATTTCTCTCGAAATAGCATTTACTTGACTCTCCATATCCTCCAAAAGAGATTGCTGTAGCTCTAGTTCAGCTTTCTCTTTTTTTCGTTTTTCAGCGGGCTTCCAGGAAATAAATAACGCATACACCACATAGCCAACGGTAAACAAATTCACGATGAGCACTGAGTTTTCCGAAGACTTGAAAAACAATTGAGCTAAAACAATCAAAGCAAACACACCCGCTTCTGTCTTCGCATGTAAATGCTGGAGTCCGCCATAAAAATAAGCTTGCCCCATACCTACAAGTGAAAATAAGGCCACGAGAAAGGGCGATTTATTTGCTTGTTGGTTTTTAGAACTGTTTGAAAGGAGATCTTTTCTCTCTTGAATATGACTGAGCATTGCCTCATCAAGCCCAGCGATAAAGTCTTTTATTTCTTGTTTCTTTTGCTCAAGAAGCTCAATGTTTGTGGGTTTATCCAAGATCTTTAGCTGCTCTACCGAACTATTAATCATACGTATTACCTCACCACTTTTTTGAACTAAGAACGTTGCTTCTGCCAAATCAATCGCTCCTCCGGCTGCTTGAGCTTCGTTCACTTCAGTGAAATACGCATCGTAAAGATTGAGGGCTTGGGTTAAGGTTGACTTCTCAGTCGTTTTGCGAGTGAAATTATTCAAAAGACGCTCTAAACTACTCATGCGCTTCTTTGCCGGCGCCGAAGCAGCGTATGTTGCAGACTGAACATTAGCTCCCACTCTACGATATGGCGTAGAATGTTTATCCCCCAAAAGTCTGTTTGAAATAGCCTTTCCGTAATTTCGGCCTACTTCACGAACCATTGAATTGACAAAAGATTTTCCCAGTTTCATCTTCTAAAATTTGATTGTGCAAGATACAATAGAACAACAAGATTGATTACGACAATCCGTGGAATCCATCTCACCTTAAAAGTTGAATCCTTTTCCAATAAGTCAACTGTCGCCATATCCACTCTATCGGACCAAATTTAAAAAAGCGCAACCATAAATAACTGAATAGAATTTGTCCTGAAAATAGTAAAACCGCAATAAATAACACCTCTGCAAGCGAGTACTTCCCGTACAAACCAAGACCAATGTTGTGAAAAAGCAGAATGGCAATTACCGACTGCGACAAGTAATTTGTTAAAGCCATTTGACCTACTGGTATAAAGACATTCAATATGTACGGTATGCGCTTATACAACAAAGCGAGCGAAGCAACATAGCCCATAGCGAGTGAAGCAACTCCTATTACATAAAACAAATGATTGAGAAAATGCTTTAAGTTTCCCGATACCAAGTCTGTAAACTGAAGAACCGCAAGTAGAATGTTAAAAGGCAAACCAATACCGAATCCCCAAAAAGCAATCTTCTTCAAATAGGCTTTATCATTTAGGATATTGTCGTTCAGAATTCTCCTTCCCGCCCATAAGCCTAGAAGAAAAAGTGCCATAACCTTGAATAGTCTTCCACGCATTAGAATAAGTCCCAAGCGCTGAATGGGTAGCACCACTTGCATTTGAATCCATTCACTCAAATTAGAAATCTCCAACCGAAGTCGCGCGTCAAAACGAGGGTTATCCGTACCCATAGTTTCAGGGTACACCAGACCTAAATCAGCCGCGTATTCGTGTACAAAATCAAAAAGAGGATAGTAGTAATAAATCTTAAATGCATACATTAAAATCCAATGTATCAGCGGCATTACTAAAAGCATCCCCGCCCACTTGAGAAGTTTTTTATCAGGAAAATCGCGAAAAAGCAGTAAAATAAACCCCAAAACTGCGTATATGCTCAAGATGTCTCCAGACCAAATAAAGACCATGTGGAACAAACCAATTGCCAACAAAACAAGCATTCGACGGGCAAAGAAAGCCGGGAAATTCTGGTTTCGGGATTGGAAATTCTGATATTGCACCACAAAACCTATCCCGAATAAAAAACTAAAAATGTAATAGTACTTTCCGTTGAGAAAGATGAAAAAGAAAACCTCTAAAAAACCATCTAAAGCGGCGGTGGGAAAACGTTCAGAAAAATCATCTGCGTAGTAATACACCCCGGAAAGAAACTGGATATTCACAAAAAAGATGAATAACACCGCAATACCTCGGAGAATATCGAGGAAGGGAATACGATCGGAACGAAATACGGTGGTGGTACTGCTCAACGATAAAAATTAAACGACTACAAGGCTTTCCTTCGTAAATCGGGATACACTTCTCTTTGAATATCACGAATGGCACGCGTAAAGGTTTCTCGCGCGGCCCGATCGTCGTCGAGTTGTACCCCACGAACACCCGTCATCTGATGCGAAAAAACCACCCTGCCCGAGGGCTGCTCCATAAGCTGAATAGTGGCGTCGAGAAAGGCCGTCACGAACTGCGTAGTCTCCCCCACTCCGTTTCCTGGACGAGTAGCCGCTTTGATATCCAGAATAAAATCCGCATCACTTTGATTGCGCGTAACTTCAAAACCATCTTTACGAAATTCGTTGGCAAAAGCATTCGCCAAAAGGGGTGGATCGATAAACTTACCCATCAACCTTTCCTGAGACTGAACAAAAACCAATGGCGGCAGAATTTCCAGAGTAATGGTGGAGGCGGGCTCTCGAAGTTTGTCAACAATCGCCATAACAATAGGATCTTTCGAAGCTTCATTGGCAATGGCTTTCAAATCTACCCTAGCGTGGAGCTGTTCTTGACTGCGCTGACTAGCAATTCTATCCCACACAAAATAAACATGTCCATTTCTATCAGTTGTGGCAGACTGCTGATGATTTCTTCTTTCGGAATAAGAGAGTACCAATGGAGCTTGAACAATAGGCCGTCTATCTTGCTGAAGGGTAAAAAACACAACCGGTCCTTCCCAAAAACTCGAAGGCACACGCACAGCTTGTCCACGTTTGATAGACACTGTATTCTGGAAGGGCTGAATGTTCCACGAATCTACCAGCTGACGAAGTTGCTGCATGATATGATTCGCCAAAAACGTATTTTCACCACCTATATTTGCTTGCAGAGGCTCACCCAAATATTCTTTTATTGCATCCAAGGCAGAAATCATCCCGACAAATTGTCGATAAGGGTCGGATTCGCTCTGAGAATTATTAAAAGCTGAAAGACTCATATCCACGGCCTTGCGACGCTTTTCACGTTGAATACGCTCGTGTTCACTTTTTGAAAGGCGGTAGTAAAACCAGATTTCACGCTCATTTTCCCAACTCCCCACTAATTCAAAACCTTCCAAACGAGCCGTGCTACTGCTGCGAATGGTAGAGCGGAACGTTTCCCGTACTCGCTGATCACTTTCCACCTGATAAAGGAGAGACTGAGCAGAAATATTTACCGATATCTCGCTAGCCAAATTGTGCAAAGCATTATTTCGCGCCATCTGTTGGTGATCATCCCTTCCGGGAACCTTGTAGGCAAAGCCCACTCCGTGAAAAAACACGGGATCAGTGGGCTTGGCCGTAACCCATCGTGGCCGAGGGTTTTCATCTGCCATGGAGGCTTGGGTTTTCTTTGCACCTCCGCAAGAAGCAAATAAAAATACGAGTATTGGACTGAGTAATAAAAATTTTAACCGCATTATCGTTCAGGATTAAAGCTTTGTAACTGCTGAGCAACTCGAGCACTGAGATCGCGAACCAATTGTGAACGCAGGTTGGAAACCGACTCCACCTGATCAGAAGCCTGAAGACTACTATTCAACTCCCTTTTAGCTCTTGGTGAATTATACATTCTATCGTTGGGAGATGGGCGACGCTGATTTTCCCACGTACCCGCAAATAAGTGTCGATGGTCGCCCTCGAAACGTGAATAATCTGCTCGATCAGAACGACGCATTTCAACAACATCACTCAATAATATCTCCCCCGTAGCAGTGCTTACCAATTGATACTGAATACTCACAAAAACTTCATTTTCGCGAGTAAAATGCTGATAGAAAACTCTATTATACTGCATCTGGGTAGTTACTGCCCCAGTAGCGGGATCTTTAACGTTAATTGGCGTTCCCAAAAAACCCTTACGATTTTCTGTTTGCAATTCACCTTCCACTTCACGAGCATCTAAGATGGTGGCTTTAAGTAGAGCCTTTGCCCCCATCAACTCCCCGGCTATTACCGCAGTATTTTGGTCAATAACCCCTTCAAGCGACAAGCGTTGTTCGGCAATAATACGGTCGGTATTGGTGCGGTCGATTAATCGTAAAAAAGGATCATTCATTCCGTTGACCTCCGCAAGCAGACGAGCCATAATGAGTGATTCAATATTCCGAACATTCGATTTGTTCTCAAAAGGCAATATACCAATGGAAAACACACCACGCTCACGAGCTGTCTCGCGCAAACGTCGAGCATCACGAAAATTCGGATCGCGAGTGGTGATTTCCGTTAAAAGCGCATACGCCCTGCGAAACTGTTCATCGTCCATGGCCTCCAAAGCCTCTTGATAGCGTGGCTCTAAAAAAGCAACATCCTTTAATTCCTGAACCGTACCGTAATCACTTCGAAATCTGGCAATCTCTCTTAACAACACCTCCGCTTCAGCAAACTTTTGATCATCGATTAAATCATTGGCTTGACGGTAAAGACCCTCAAGATGAATATCTTCCGACTCCTGATACATCGGACGGTAGTTTTCAGGAAAAGACAAATTCACGCCATATCGACGAACCATTTCTTGATAACGTGTAGCTAATTCATACTCACGAACGGCCTTGGTATGATCGCCTGAAGTATGCGCCAAATAAAACTCTTGCAAATGTCCATCGAGCACACGCTGTCCATCCACTCGTAAAGCAATTTGAGCGCTGACGTTATTGCGATTACGTCGCAAAGCCTCCATATACCGCTCGGAAGCCTCTCGGTGAAGTCCCGCCTCCGACAACTGACTACCCATTTTGTAGTACCTGCTCGAACCCGAACACCCTACAAGGGATACTAAGATCAAAGCAATGAATACAATTCTTCCCATATCAAAAATTTTCATGAATGCATATAAATAAAACGCATGTTAGCTCTCCTCATAACCCCAACATATAAAAGTTCAAAAGTAATGCCTATTTTCTGGTCGAACGTACAAAAAAGTCTCATTTGATTCTCAGCAAAAGAAGGTCGGAAAATTTGTAATATTTTTCGCTAATAATGATTTTTATTTTTAAAAACTTTTCTTACTTTTGCTAAACGAACATACTAATAAAAAACCCGCATTAAATCGTTATCAAAATGAGGACATTACTTTTTACGGCTTTTATTTTCGGCACTTTTTCATTTTGCAAAAAAGAAAACCATCTGGAATTCTACGCCCACACACCAAAGGAAAATATTGAAAAAAAAGCTACACTCGTTTTACATTTACTAAGCAACGACCCCCTACCTAATGACACCTACGGCTTTGAGTGCCCCATTTCCGGATGGCAATATCGCAATCATTCTATCGACGAAATAATGTGGTTTGAAGTAGAGGCCGAAAAAAAATCCTCCATCGCACTCGTGCACGTGCGCAATGGAGAATCTACTTTTCATCAGTACAGTTTTTTCGCCAATGAAAACGACACCATCTACGGATTGGCCATTTGGTAAGCGCTGATTTCCTCCAGCACACCGTCCCAGAGTCGCTTACGCATGCGCAATGCCTGCTTGACAGCCTCCTCTGCCTCACTCCATTTTTGCTCGTCGCTTCCGCACAAATTCGCCGTCATTTCTAAAGCCAAATGACTGTGATGATCTCCATCGACTTCAATGTGTCGCTCCAAATAATACAATAAGGTGCTTACTTCTTTTGGGAAGGCTTTGGAAAAATCCCGAACCATTTCTATAAACATGTCCGGAATAAGATCTTCTCTACCAAAAGTAAATACTGCCGCCATCACGTGGGGTTTCCCTGAACGAATAACGTCAAAGGTAAAACTCAAAAACTCCTGAGCCGCCTGAGGCACTCCCGGGGTGAAACGAATATCCAAACTCCCCGCTGGCAAAGACGCCACAAAGTCTTCAACCACCTGAGCATTGGCATTTGCCTGCTTCATGGCGCGCAGATAGAGCTCGTAATGACTCATTCGCTCGCCATTTTCATCTACATCAGATTCCTCTCCGGTAACGATCTCGTTGATCAAATATCGCGTAGTGGCATCACCCACCGGCTTCCAGGGCAAAGTGGTACAAGTAAGATGCATTTGCAGGGATTTCAATAAGGACATAAAATCCCATACCGCATATACGTGGTATTCCATGAAGCTTTGCAAATGCTTGATGTCTTTTACCTCCTGATAAAGCTTGTGATGCAAAATCTCTTCCCGAATTCCAGCGATTTCACGCTGCATCTTTTCAATTTGTTGATTTGTCATTTTTTAGAAAAATTATTCTTTAGTCGCAATACTGATAACAGTATTCAATAAACTTTGGTTGAAAATTTTATATACTTCGTTTTCACAAACCTTGGCTTCCCAACGATCCTGAGAATGTCTAGAAACAATAATATCTTCGGCAAAATGTAAACCTTGCTGCCCCTGAGCTTTATACACCGCCTCTTTGGCGCACCATAAAAATGCGGGACCATACATTTCTATCAAAGGCATTTCCGAAGGGTGGGTGAATCGCCTGATAACGCGCTCATTAAATCTGCGGTCAACATCTTCAATATCGATTCCACACATCCGAGTGGGGTGAAAAACAGCCGCCGCACGTCCAATAGTGTGAGTGAGCGACACGTGACCTCCACGATTGAGAATGGGTTTCCCACTGGGCAAGGACGATAAGCGGTGATTTCCCTGCGGCAAAACACGCTGCAAAGCCATCCGGGCGCCGAGATACTGCTTGGCAATTTCCGGATGGCTGATTTTTTCAAACTTATTCTGCTCAAATAACCCTTCGGGAATGGAAGTCGATTCCAACTCGGGCTGGTCATCAAGACCCCACAAACACCAGCGAAGGCCGTCGTCCATTTTCTGAAGATGCAGCTCAGGCATACTACCCGTTTTGGTCGCGCTTTTTCACCATGGTAAGAATGGTGGCCAAGGCTACCGTTTCTCCGGTTTCATCATATACGTCCACCAAAAACTTCACAATGCCCTTGGCGATGTCTTCCTCGGAGCGCTTTTCTTGCTCGAGTTTTTCCTTTACCGTAAACTTCACCCCTAGGGTAGCTCCCGGATACACGGGCTTGGTGAAGCGACAATCTTCCAAACCGTAGTTGAGCAACACCGGACCTTTTTTAGGATCTACAAACAAACCGGCGGCTTTGCTGAGCACAAAATATCCGTGAGCCACACGCTGCTCGAAGATGGTTCCATCCAGAGAAGTCGCATCCATGTGCGCGTAAAAGTTGTCTCCACTTACGTTGGCAAAATTCACAATATCGGCGTCGCTCACCGTGTGCTTGTGTGTGTACACGGTATCACCCACTTTTAGGTCTTCAAAATACTGACGGAAAACGTGTGGATTCGCTTCGGGACGACTTGCTCCCGGCTGATACACTCCCGTGATTTCCGTGATGGTATCCGGATGACCTTGAATAGCAGTGCGCTGTAAATAGTGCATCACTCCGCGCTTGCCGCCCATCTCTTCACCACCACCGGCGCGACCGGGTCCACCGTGGGTAAGGAGTGGCATTGGCGAACCGTGTCCTGTGCTTTCTTTGGCGCAGCGACGATTGAGTACCAAAACTCGTCCGTTGTAGGGCGCAGCCTCCACCACGAATTCGGTAGCGATTTTGTCGTTATTGGTAACGATTGAGGTAACGAGCGAGCCCTTACCCATAGCGGTGATTTCTACCGCTTCGTCGAGTGAATCGTACGGGATAAGGGTGGAAACCGGTCCGAAAGCCTCGATATTATGGCAGGCTGTTTTGTCAAATGGGTTATCGTTACGGAAAAGCACCGGTGCCAAAAACGCCCCTTTAGAAGCATCAGCGCCGAGGAGTTGCATATTGGCGCGACCGTCGTACACGATTTCTTGGTCGGCGGCAAGGGCTGCTATGCTTTCTTGCACACGCTGTACCTGCAGGCGAGTGGCTAGTGCCCCCATGCGCACGCCCTCCGTTTGCGGATCGCCAATGGCCGTTTTCTCTAAGCGTTGTCCGAGGGCGATTTGTACATCCTCCACCAAATGACGCGGCACGAGGATGCGACGCACTGCGGTACACTTCTGCCCCGCCTTCACGGTGATTTCCTTGTGAACCTCCTTCACAAATAGAGCAAATTCTTCGTCTTCCACGCGCACATCCGGCCCGAGAACACAGGCATTTAATGAATCCGCTTCCATATTGAACGGCACCGACTCCTCCAAAATTCGAGGATGCGACTTGAGCCGTTTACCCGTAGCGGCACTTCCGGTAAAGGTCACCACATCTTGGTGGGTAACGTGGTCGAGGATTCCGTGGCCCAAGCCGGTAACCAATTGCAGCGCACCTTCGGGTAATATTCCCGAATTGATGATGTCGCGCACCATGATTTCGGTAAGGTAACCGGTATATTCCGAGGGTTTCACCACTGCAGGAACGCCCGCGAGAAGATTTACGGCAATTTTTTCCAACATTCCCCAGATAGGAAAATTAAATGCATTGATATGCACCGCCACACCGCGCTTGGGAACCATAATATGGTGTCCGATAAAACTACCCGTTTTAGAAAGAGGCGCAGCTTGTCCGTCAACGTAATACGGAAGATTGGGGAATTGTCGGCGCAGGGAGGCATTGGCAAAAAGGTTTCCTATACCGCCTTCGATGTCAATCCACGAATCAATCTTGGTGGCGCCGGTGGCGTAGCTCAAGGCGTAGTAGGAGGCTTTTCTTTCCAGCAAATACATCGCGAGTTTTTTCAGCATGAGGCCGCGTTCGTGGAAGGTCATTTTCCGCAATTGCGCGCCTTGTTCCCTGCCGTACTGTAAAATTGAGGCGTAATCGAGGCCTTTGGCACTAACTTGTCCGATGATTTCGCCGGTAACGGCATTTTCCAATTCCAGCTCCACGCCTTCGCCGGAAACCCATTCACCACGAATATAACTCTGATATGTTTGCATTATGTACTGTTTTTTTATGAGGCTCAAAAGTACGTGAATTTTTTGTTTGGAAGAAGTGAAAATGGAAGAAGTGTTTGAAGCTTGGGGTGCTTCGCACTCATGGACGCTTGCTGCGCTGCGCGGCATGGAGGCCTTCGGCTGCACAGATGCGCTGGCGCCCGCACAGAATAGATGTCATGCGCTGAGAGAGGCCGTGCTCCAGCGCTCGGAAAGTGAAACAATGCGACCAAAGGTCACTACCGGATTTTTCCAATATTAAATTTTACAAATTCGTTCATAGGTTAAGATTTTGTATTTTTCTTTGCAGCTTGAATAAAGGAAAGATTTTTTCCTTGACCAACAACCACTATGGCCAAAATAAACCTCGACCGCAAGTACGAATCACCCTTTATAGGGAAGCGTTCGCGCGTAATGCGGATGTTCTTATTCAAGGAGCGAAAGTTTCTCAGGCTATTGTTCTTCCTCTTTTTAATCACGGGAATCCTCTACCCTTATCCCTATCTCGCGATGTGGGTAGGTTTTGCGTTTGCAGGATATTCAGCAATTGCCAACGACAGTATTCAAACCATCGGTACTTTTTTATCTTCCAATGCCGACCGTCGTTGGTGGGTTTTATGGTTGTTTCTAGGCGGGATTTTCGTTACGGTAATGACTCTGGGCTGGTACGTAAATGGCGGCTGGGTTGATGGTCAATGGCATGGTGATGTGAGTTTTGGCAGGCTGCGTTCCAAGGGCTTTGAAGAATCGCCCACGAGTTTTCGGTACTTACAAGTAGCCGCTCCACTGGTGCTTTTGTTTCTCACCCGACTGCGCATGCCGGTGTCCACCACCTTTTTATTATTGAGTGCATTTTCCACAAGTTCAGCCGGCATTTTTGGTGTTTTGGGAAAAAGTGTTTCCGGTTACGGCATTGCCTTTATCGTTTCCATTGTCATTTGGATTGTGCTTTCTCGTCAGATTAAAAAGTTTGTAAAAAGCGGTTATCACCCCGTATGGAGGGTGGTTCAGTGGGTAATTAGTGGAGCACTCTGGGCGATTTGGCTCATGCAGGACGCCGCCAACATAGCCGTATTTTTACCACGCTCACTCAATCCTTGGCAATTTGCGCTATTCGTGGGCTACATCTTCTTCGGACTGGGCTTATTGATGTACTTCCGCGGAGGAAAAATCCAAAACATCATCAACGAGAAGTCTGACACCAAAGAAATTAAGGGTGCTACCGTGATTGACTTGGTTTATGCGCTCATTTTGTTGATATTCTACTATTGGAGCAAAGTGCCTATGAGTACCACCTGGGTGTTTTTAGGCTTACTTGCGGGTAGGGAGCTGGCCATGAAAATTGCTCCGGCCTACAAATCCAAGAGAAGTCTTAAAAAAATCTTCAAGCTCATTCGTAAAGATGCCGGTAATGCCATCATAGGCTTGGTGATTTCGTTAATCTTAGCCATCTTGGTAAATCCGAGCATTCAGGCGGAGATATTTGAAAAATTATTTGGTTCTTGACGGGGCAAATAGAAAGCCCATGCATACCTAAAGATTCTTTTTTGGAGAGCGAAAAATAGTGTTCATTTTTTTGCAATTTGTACATTAAATTAGCTGTTTGATTTTTTTTGCACAAAAAACGCGCTCTCTATGCCAAGACTTTTACTTTTCCTCTCCATAATTCTCCTACTTACCACGGCATCTTGCAAAAAGTGCGACGACCCATGTAATAAAGAATGTGATAATTACGATCCGTGTTGTCTAGCAGAAACTGTTTCGGCTGACTTTCGCGTACGACCTGGTAATAGAGGATTTGCGCCTCCGGGAGAATGGTGCACTCTTTTGCCAACGGACACATTTAATTCTTCATCTGTGCTATTTAATATTCCAGTGGGCAATCCCGAAACCAGCACATACGAATGGCAGATAGGTTCTGAGCCCGAACCACGCACACAACATTCTTTTGAAATTAGTTTCAGTGATTACCTCAATCAAGGAAATTGGGAAAGTTCAATCCCTATTACGTTAACGGTACGAACGCCTTTAAATGCATGCTGGGAGAATCCTGATGATACCTTAGTTACGATGACGAGAGAGTTGTTTTTTACCCGAAATCAGATCGATTTTTTATTTAGCGATACCATCATGGTTTATAAGGGCTATTTTACGGGGTATGAAAATGAGGAACGCATCTTAACCTTCTATCGAAGCCTAAATAAAGGATTTAGAGGAGAAAACCCTCCTGTAACTTTGCTATTAGGAACTCCATTACGAGACACATTGATGCTTCAAAAAATTAACTGTGGATTTGAGATTTGCAATAATTACTTTCATTTTAAAGGTATATTTCACAATGTTGATAAATGTAGTTTTTCACCGTTATCTAACTTCATGAATGGATATGACATGATATTCATAGACAGAGAAAGACACATTAGGCATATCTATCATTTTGATAATAGTCCGAGTTTGGAATTCACCGGTGTAAGACTACAATAATTTTGAGCATCATGAAAAACAAATACTTGCTAATTACATTATTTTTTGTCCAATCATTATTTGGGCAACATACACCTCCATTTTGTCCACCAAACCCCAACACCAATACAGAACTTTATTGCGAAGAAGGAAAAGGAATAAGCACCAATCCGGATGATTTGCAGAACCCCGAATGCCCGGATTTGAAAAATAATTTTGACTGGAGGGCACAGACGTTGAGTTCAACAGAGTGGTATCCCGTAATTGGTCCTAATGGAAATCCATTTAATATTAAAAATCCTTTTACCGGGCCAAGTGATGCATTTTATTTCGGATATGTATCTGCACAGCAGGGAAGCAACTACAATCCAGAGGACGGGTGGGAATTGCTAAAGGTAGAGTTTGGAACATATGGTAATATTGATGCTAATAATATTTCCGGCTGGTATCCTAATATGTCTAATGGCAACAATCCTCGACTGCCTTACATGATTTTGTACAATAAATATTCAGGAACAATGCGGTTTTTTGGCACTTTACTCGCTAAAGATCGAACATTTAACAACTTGAAAATTGATTTGATTATCCCCAATAATAGCAGTTCTACTGATTATAACGAAAATCTCAAATCCACCAATCTTTTGAGTATTCAGGGTAAGGCCATGCAGCCTTTAGATCAAGAAACTGAAAATAACTCAATGACTGTTTTTGTTCCATTTACCAACAATTCTGGAGTTTTCTTTTGGTTTGACATACCTCTTGCTTATGATCCATGCGTCTGTAACAATAAGATACAGTTAGATGTACTGTTTAGCATATTTCAAGAAGGCGATATAGAGGTCTCAGCAACCACCAGCGCAAGGGTTTATGGCAGAAATAATTACGGCAATCCATCCTTTGGTCCTTATCTCGCCACCGGCATTTCTCCAGGCTCTCTCATTAATGAAGACGGATCTTTGGTTGCTGTTGGATCATTTCTGAATCTGGTAAATTACTTTAGCATTCATCCAAATACATCCCAACAAGACAAAATATATCTCGCTTCTTTAAAGGAATATATGGACTGCTCTGGTAGCATTTTCCCAATAATGCGCAATCAACAGCGTGTTTCTAGTATTGAAAAAGATAAACATAAAAATGCCATCGAAATCATTGATGCAAATATCTCCTATTTTTCTTCATTGACAAACAGTTGTCATCTCGGGAGTAATGCCGCTACGATGATCACAAGTTATCTAACTGCATCAGGTTCAGTAGAAGAATCAGAACCTTTATCTAATACTAAAATCTCGCTATCCCTCCCCGGCTCTAATTGGAGTGACACGAAATTGCAATTTAACGATTACGTAGATAACAATGGCAAAATAGTTCCCGCCTACCCTACATACAACGAACGCCTCGGGGTACTTGCTTTATTGGAAACGCCAAAAGTGAAAATTGAACGAGCGGGATCGCACCGAATATGCAAAGGAAATCCTCAAGCTGGCGGCATTGTTTGCAACGATTACGGACGTGTGCGAATCGATTTAATGGAGTCACTGAAATACAGCTTTAACCCGATAATGAATATCGATTTAGACGCCAGTGAGATTTACTGCCGCTTTGTGATTCGCGATGAAAACAACGCCCACTGGCTCGATACGAGTAGTACAAACCACTATTTTTCTCATAATCCAAACAGTCTATATCCCGTTACATCAGACTATATCCCCATCGACTATTTTAAACATTCGACGTTTTCGTTTATCGATATTCTCAATTTTCACAACAGTAGCGTGTTTAGCGGCAATGAAAGTGAAAAATTGTATTTACAAATGAAAGTGCTATTGCAATCCAAAGATTTGGGCAAGGACGGAACCCCGAACGCCTCCTATCATGTCTTCACCTTCCCTGTAAGCATCGAATCGTACAATTTGGCAGATTTCCAAGACTTTTCAGCCTTTGCAGATTTGGATAAAATTAAATACTTCAAACAGGATAAGGTATTCAATACTGACACAACGTTTGTTGAAGATGTCATTTTATTTTTCAACGGAAACCTAACTATCAATGCTAAGCTTTCTGTTGCGCCGGGAAAAACGGTGAAAATTTACGCTACCCAAGGAATTAAAACATTGAATAATGCAGAGGTTGACGCAAACATTCAGTTAATCATCGGCTATCCTTTTGAAAAGGAATTGATGCCGCCTGTGTCTTTTCAAGAAGTAACATCCTTTTGCAATAGCACAAATTACAAAGCACAATTTGAATCCTCTCAGGCTGTCTCTTCTCAACGAATAGGTAGTATAGAGGTGTTCGATATAAACATTCAACCTAATCCGAACAATGGGATTTTCACCCTCAGCTTTTCTCAAGAAACCACGTCAAATGCTTCAATTACCATCTCCTCAACTCGCGGGGAAATGGTTTTTCAAAGAATGATTGGAGAGGGCAGCCGCGCCTTGGATGTTGATCTATCTCACCTATTGAGTGGCGTCTATTTCATCACTTATGATGATGGCAAAAACCGGTCGTCCAAAAAATTAATAGTAAACAGATAAATCCCTCATTATGAAAACCTCACTCACAGCATTTCTCTGCCTGTTATTTTTCACGGCACTTTCGCAGCAATCACTCGAAAAACGTCTATCCATCACCACCGGACCATCAATTATTCCCACAGATTTCTACACTGTAAATACCATTGCCGATATGCATTTTGACGTGGGTACCGGTTGGCGTTTGGACATACAGTATGAGCAAGAGGTATATCCAAATATCATTGTTTTTGGAAATGTAGGCGGCGGGTGGCATTTTCAGGAGATTAGAATCAATCAGCACCACCGCAATCCAAGTATTGACTTTGAAGCCAATCTGTATGATGTGGAAAACCACATTCGCAGTTATTTTACCGCCTCAGGTGGTTTTATGCTGAAGATTGACGAATCGAAGAACCAAAAGCTTCAGGTATATCTGCCGGTGGGAATGCGAAATCTATTGGGCGTTTCTAGGGGATATAATGCAGATTACCAGCTACTAAGTCAAAGCCTCAATTTTGAGTCGTGGTTTTGGGGCTTGTATTCGGGCT